>WRKK01000355.1 GCA_009782245.1 Defluviitaleaceae bacterium
AAATCCGCCAATTTTTCCAAATCCGCCTTAATCTGCAAATATTCCGCATTATTGGGGATATTGTGATGCCAATCCGCCAAATTAGCCATAACCGCCGAGCCGTAGCCCTTTACGGTATTCGCAATGATTGCCATAGGCTTGTTTGGCGGACGATTTTCTGTTATTGCGGCGGCGATTTCTTTTGGGGAATGTCCGTTGCAGGGGCGGCAATCCCAGCCGAACGAGCGGAATTTTTCCGCCAGATTTTCCAGCGGCATGACTTCTTCGGTGCTGCCGCTTATTTGTAGGCGGTTGCGGTCGATTATGGCGGTTAGGTTGGTTAGCCTGTATTTTGCGGCTGTCATGGCGGCCTCCCAAATTGAGCCTTCCGCCAGTTCGCCGTCCCCCAAAAGCACATACACGGACGACGGCACGGCGATTGCCATTCCTACGCCCACCGAAAGCCCATGACCCAACGCTCCTGTTGCGATTTCCACGCCGTTTATTTTGGCGGTTGGGTGTTCCGCAAGAATCGTGTCAAATGCGGCGTAGGTTTTCAGCGTTTCTTTGGGAATAAACCCTTTGTCCGCCAAAACGGCGTATAGTGCCTCGGCGCAATGTCCCTTGCTTAAAATAAAGCGTTCACGGTCGGCGGCGGCGGTGCGGATTTTCTCGGTGTCCATTACTATGTAGTAGAGAGCCACCAAAATGTCCATGCAACTCATGCTGCCGCCGATGTGTCCCGATTTTGCGGCGGTTATCATGTCTAGGACGGTCAGCCGCAGAGCTTGGGAGATTTTTGTTAGGTTGTCATTTTTGGGATTATCGTTTTCCACATTTCCCATTGCCGCTAATCCATGCTTGGGACAAGTCCAGGAATTATCACGTGCGGCTTGTCCTCGATAAGCGGCTCGCCAAAATTTCTGTGAAACCATTCAACGGACATATCCACCCAACTCTGGATTCTCGGCTCTACCATGCTTTTTCTGCCGTTTGCGGTGGTGTAATCGCCCAAAACTAAGCCGTGTTCGCCCCATTGATACAGGTGCAACTCGAATGGACGGCTAAAATCGGCGTATGCTTTCGCAAAATTCAGCACGGGGGCGGCTTTTGTGAGAACGTCCTCGGCGGTTGACCAGCAGAACATCGGCACGGAATTTTCGCCTACATATTGGGCTAAATTTAGGGATTCTACGGCGGTTTTGTCGTAATTTTTGCCCAAAAGTGCCGTTAATATTGGGTTTCCTCGTTCGCCCTCTTTCACTTCTTCATAGGCAAACTCCAGAGCGGGATAACAGAGAACCATTCCGTTAGGCTTATTTTCGCCGCAAAGCCCAACCCAAGCGGATAAATGCCCGCCAGCCGAAAAGCCGCAAGTTATTATGTTGTCGGCTATAACGTGCCATTCTTTGGCATTTTGGCGGATTAGCCCTATCGCTTTTGATGCCTCGTGCAAAGGTTTTAAGCCCTCCGCCCTTTTTGCCGTGGAATATCGCAAAACAAACGCCTGAAACCCTTTTGCGGCGTACGCTAACGCAACTGGCTCGGCTTCCCTGTCCGATGTGAACAGATACGCACCGCCTGGCAACACCAAAACTGCAGGCTTTTTCGCATAACAGGGCAACTCCTGCGACGGCTCTTGTATGTAGCACGTCAAACTTACCGACTTATCTTCATCTAAATATTTAGTAAAAATTAACATCAGCCTTTAACTCCTCCTAAAGTTATCCCCTTTACAAAATTTTTCTGCACAAAGGGATAAACTAAAACTATCGGCACAACGCCCAACACAGCCATTGCCATACGCACGGCTATTAGCGGAGCTTGCGCCAAACCTATTGCGGCTTGCGTTCCCAAATCGGCTTGCTGTTGCAAAACTTGAATATTCTGCATTATGCGATTAAGCAATAACTGAATTGTAAATAAATCCGTCCGCCGAATTAAGTAAACGAAACCGTTCATCCAATCGTTCCAATAATTTATGCCGACAAAAATTCCGATTGTGGCGATTATCGGTTTCGCCAGCGGGACGGCTATTTGTAGCATTATGCGTGTTTCGCTTGCACCGTCTATCATTGCTGCCTCGAGGATTTCCGAGGGAATACTGGTCGCAAAATAGCTTTTCATAAGTAGAACGAAAAACCCATTTGTCAACAAATTTGGGATAAGCAACGCCCAAAACGTATCTTTTATGCCGAAAACTCCCACATAATTTAGGTATGTCGGCACAAGTCCGCCGTTGAATATCAATGTAAAAAACACGAAAAACGTTAAAAATTGCTTGAACGGCAGGTCTTTTTTTGCCAAGCCGTACGCCAGCGGCGTTGTAACGCACAAACTTAGGGCGACTCCTGCGGCGGTCAACACAAACGACATCAAATAAGCCCGCACTATAACCGCACTGTTGGTTATAAACAGCCATTCGTAGGCAAAAAGACTGGGTGCGGTTGGGATAAACGTGTAACCGTAGCGTATTAGGGCGGTTTCATCGTTCAACGAGGACGAAACCAGCAAAACAAAGGGCAACAGCGCCACGGCGGTCAAAATTATCATTAAAGCATGACCTGACAAGTTAAACAAGCGATCTTCTTTATACATACGGAAACCTCCTATAATAGGGCGCTGTCGGGGTCAACCTTGCGAACCAGCAAATTGGCACTAAGTACCAAAATAAACCCAACCAGCGATTGATACACACCAGCGGCGGCGGACATCGAGATATTGCCCAGTTGCACCAGTCCACGGAAAACGTAGGTATCTATGACGTTTGTTGTGGAAAATAACGCCCCCTGGTTCATGGGAACTTGGAAGAACAATCCAAAATCCGCATAAAATATGCGACCGATTGCCAACAGCGTAAGCATGACGATTGTGGGCTTTAACAGCGGCAACGTTATATACAAAAACTGTTTGCGGCGTGATGCCCCGTCTATCATGGCGGATTCGTAGTAGGCACTATCAAAGCCCGTCAAAGTGGCTAAATATATGATTGTCCCATAACCCACGCCGCGCCATGCGTTCACAAAAATTAGGATAAACGGCCAGCGGTTCGGCTCGCTGTACCAACTTATCGGTGCCGCACCGAAAAGCGGCAAAATCGTGTTGTTGATAAATCCCGATTCTGCACTCAAAAAGCCAAACGCTAAATATCCGATAATGACCGTTGAAACCAGATTTGGCAGTAATATTGCACTCTGGTAAAAATTTTTTACCTTGCCACGCAGTTCGCTTAGAAGAACCGCCACAAATATCGCCGTTACGGTGTTTACTATGATAAACGCCGTGTTGTAGAGTATCGTGTTGCGTGTGATTATCCAAGCATCTTGTGTGGCGAACAGAAATTGAAAGTTATCAAAACCGACCCACGGACTTCTGTGGATTCCCAAAGCGGCGTTAAACCGCCTAAATGCGACCAAGATGCCAGGCAACGGCATATAGTTGTTGACAAAAAAGAAAACCAGCCCAGGCAACATCATAAGATAGATTGGGATAAACCGTTTCCACTTAATTTTTTGCTTAATTTTAGCTGTAGATTTAGCATTGGATTTAGTGGGAGAAGTTGCAACATTCATTATAATTCCTCCCGTCAGTTGATTCCAACCGCCGCCGCCCATGTGTCAAGCTGGCTCTGTTTTTCCTCGATAATGCGGTTGATTCCCGCCGCCGCAAGCCGCTCGTTGAGGGTTGCGATTCCGACAGACGGCTCTACCATGCCGAGTCCAAGGCTTGCGATTAGTTCGTCATAGGCGTTTGTTACCGCCGCAATTTCATTTTGTACGCCCGAGGGATCGAACAAAAAGCCGAAAGCCTTTGATTGCTGTGCACTTGCGTTAAAATCACGAAGTTGGTCGTATAAATCCAAATCGTCGCCAGCCCACACGTGCGTTATAAATTGGTTAGGCAAAGACCACGCCACATTGTTCAGCCAGCCAGAGTTTTGGGCATCTACACCCGTTGGGAAGTCAATATGTCCGCTTGGCTGAACCTCGTAATGTACGCCCTCAATGCCCCAAATCAGCAAATTTGCCAATTCCGCATCGGAGTACATGGCGTTGAGAAGTGTCATTGCTCGCTCGGGGCTTGCCGTTGTTATTGGGATTGCCCATGGAAAACGGGCGGCGGCGTTGCTTGCCATAAAGTCTGGACCTGTTTGGAAAACCGTAACGGGCATTCCCGTCATGTTGGATTCTTGCTGAACTATGCCAGGTTTGCCCGCCGTGAAGTAGGACATTAACCGACCTGCCATAACCAAGGCACTTACAGGCGTGTCATCGGCGGCGGCATCTCCGCTGATAAAGCCCGCTTGATTCCAGCGGTGTGTCATGCTGACAAAGTCGTAAAATTCGGGGCTTTCAAAGAAATTTGTTACCGTCAAATCGTTTGCGGGGTTCATTAAAACGCCAAAAGGCTGTTCGCCCAAAAAATCCACCGTAAAGAAATGCCCAAAATTGCCAGGAATAACAGGGCGGATTGTCTCCAGTTCGGGAAAAGCGGCGTTAAGTTGAACCAAAATATTTTCAAATTCCGCCAAACTTATGTGTATAACCTCATTGTTCGGCTCGGGTAGCGGAAAGCCGATGCCCTCCAAAAATTGACTGCCCACAACAAAGCCGCCGCGCCCCGATGCGTGGTCGCAGTTGGTGGGTATGCCAAAAAGTGTGCCGCCGATTCTTGCACCGTCTACTATTTCCCAGCCGCCGACTGCCTCAACTATGTTTGGTCCAAAGTTCGCAAGCAGATTGTTTGCCTCAAGGTCAAGCAAAAAGCCCTGTTGTTGAAGATGCACATATCCAACAGATACTGTGCCTAAAATGTCAACCTGCTCGCCAGCGGTTAATAAAAGCCGCATATTCTGCTGGTATGAGGCTATATCCATTATCAGCAGTTCAACTTCCATACCATACCTAGGTATAAGAATCTCGTTCATTGCGTTTTGCACCTGTTGCGTTCCCGTTGGAAGAACCCAAGTCATAAACGCCATTACCATTGGGTGGATTTCTCCGTCTGTTGGTGTTGTTGTAGCCGCTCCTGGGGCTGTTCCCGCTACTTCACCTGAAATTGGAGCAGAATCTTCACCCGCACAAGCCGTCAAAACAAGCATTGAGGACATTATTATCGCCATGGGTAAAATTGATAAACCACTAAATTTACTACTAAATTTTGCTAAATTTTTCCTCATTATTTTTTCCTCCTAAAATTTAATTAAGTTCGGTAAGCCGAGTAAACCGAACCGCCATATATTGCCGCGCAGGAAGTTCCACAAGCAACTCCTCACGCCGCTTAACGCCGCAGTCGGTTATTTTCATGTTCCAAGTATCGATTATTTCAACCTTGTAACTGCCCTCTGGCAAGTTGCTTTTGCCCAAATATGGGTGCTCGTTGTGGAAATGCCTGTATTTTGGGCGGTTAAAGCCAAAGTAGGCAATGTAAAGTTTGCCCTCAATGCCGCCAACAGGAACGTCCCAAGGGCTGCGTTCCGCTAAATAGTCAATTCCGCCGCTTTCTTCGCAAATTTGCATTAGAAAATTCCAGCGTTTGGGGCTTTCTCCGTGCAAAATGCCGCCTTTGCTCCACCAAAGTATGTCGTTTGGGTGGGTGTAGGTTTCGCCATGCCCAGCATAGCCGCCACGCACAAAACATTCCCAGGCACGCCGCACAAGTTCCTCCGCCGTTAAGTTGCCCCAACCCCAATGAATATCGCCCTCGTAGCCGATTTCGTCTAAAGTGGCTGGCTTGTTGTATTGGTCAATCCATTCGTTGGTATGCTCCGCCGTTTTGTAGACATCTTGCCGCTGTATGGAGCAATGGCTTATCCATGGGCGGCTGTGGTTGTAAAATCCCCTACAGTTGTGAATGGACATCAAATGCTCGCTGTAATCCACTTCTTGCAGGATTTTGGCGAAATTTTCCCAAGATTGCTCGGTTAAGTGGGGCAACAAATCGTATTCGTTCGCCAAACTCCACCACACGTTTGGGAAAGCCGCCAGCCGTGCGGCAATGTACCGCAAATAGCGGTGGTTGTCGTCCTCGTCCATCGTGGAAAATCCCCAACAGTCATATGCGTGAAACAGGATTATATCCGCCTCAACGCCGATTTCGCCCAGTTCTGCAATGCAATTTTCCAGCAGGGCGTAAAATTTGGGATTTGGTTGCGTGAAATCAAATCCGTTTTTGGGATTTCCGCTAAATGGGTAGATTTCAGGCTCATTTTGATTAAAATCGTAGTGCTTGGGGAAAACGCACATACGAATTTTTTTGAAACCTGGCGTATTTTTCAGCGATTCCAAGGTTTGGCGGCGCAAACTTTCAGGCTGATGCACCCAAGCGTAGCAGGTTGTGCCAAGCGGATAAAGCGGTGTGCCGTCCGCATAGGCAAAATGCCGCCCACGAACTCGTGCAACCCCGTGATTGTCGGATTTTGTGCAGGTAAAACTGCCGCTGTGTCCGTTGAGGGCTGGCAACTCGGAGAAAGTTTGGTATGTCCATTCTCCAGGGCTATCAGGCATGAAACGTAGTTTGAACGTGTTGTCGCCGTCATAAAAGCCGTGGGCGGTTATTTTGCGGTTATCCTTTTGGAAAATTGCCTTGAAAGCTGTGTCAAAAGGGTTGGCGGATAGGTTTTCCGATTGGAATTGTTGCTCAAAACGCCCATAGCAAGGTATTTCGGTCATATTAAAATCTCCTTTCTGGGATTTGTTCCGATTTTTGTTGAAAATTTGGAATATTTTTTAACTGAGAATATTGTAGCATGGCGGAAACTTAATCGCAATGTTAAATTAAGTAGTTTTTACTTAATTTTTTGCTTAATTTGATTTTTTTGGGGGAATGGGGTATAATTATGGAATATCAACGAGCACAAGGAAAAAAAGGGGGTTACACGGTTTTGAAGTTTATTGATTTTGCTTTAGAAAGGATTTTAACATGACGGCAAAAGAACTTGCAAAAAAATTAAATATATCCACGGCGGCGGTTTCGTTTGCACTAAATAACAAGCAGGGCGTAAGCGACAAAACTCGGCAACGAGTGCTGAACGCCGCCGAGCAATACGGCATGAATTTATCCAAGCAACAAACCAAGTGCCACGAGAGAACATTTTGTTTCATACTATATAGAAGAGAGGGCGCGGTTGTTGCAGATACGCCATTTTTCTCGCAACTGACGGAGGGCATTGAAAGAGGTTGCAAAGAACTTGGCTTTAAGTTGCGAATTTGCTACGTCTACAAGCAAGAGGACGTTGTGCGGCAACTGGCGGACATCACACGCTCGGATTGCTCTGGGATTATTCTGCTTGGCACGGAAATGACCAGCTTTGACTATATTCCGTTTCAAAGGCTGAAAACGCCAATGGTTTTGCTAGATGTTTATTTTAACACCGTGCAACACGATTGCATATTGATAAATAACACGCAAGGGGCTTTTTTGGCGACCGATTATCTTATATCTCGCATAAAAAGCCAGCCTGGCTATTTGCACTCGGCGTATTCTATAGCCAATTTTGGCGAACGTGCGGACGGCTTTTACAATGCAGTAAGGCATCACGGAATGTCAACCTCGAAGTGCATAGTACATAAACTTACGCCAAGCGTAGAGGGTGCTTGCGCCGATATGCTAGAATTACTGGAAAAAGGCGAAGATTTGGCACGTGGCTATTTTGCGGATAACGACTGGATTGCGATAGGTGCAATGAAAGCGTTCCAAAAAAAGGGGATAAAAATCCCTGAAGATGTGTCGGTTATTGGGTTTGATAATATTCCAGCCGCCAACTATTTAGAGCCGCCGCTGACAACGGTTAATGTTCCCAAGCAACATATGGGCGTTTTGGCGGTTAAGCGGCTGGCAGATGTTTTGGACAACGGCAACAATTCAGTTATTAAGCTGGAAATCGCCACTGGCTTGGTTTTTGGCGGCTCGGTGCTGTGAAAATTTTTGAATTTTTCGGGAATTTTTATTTTTCAAAAAACTTTACAAATTAACTTGCGTATATCTTTTTAATATGATATAATTCCAACAAGACACACTAGAAAGGGGTCTAAAATGAAAACTTACAATAATGAGGGTTTGGTACTGGAAATGGACAATTTGCACGATGAACTTGACGAAACTCTTGCATCTTTTGTTGAAAATGCTGAATCCCCCGAAGAACTCGCAAAACTAGCACGTGGCGAAGAACTCTCCGATGAGCAACTTATGAAAATGGCGAAAATTCGGGTTTCCCATAAAAATGAACTGCTTATCCACGGCGTTGTATTTAGTGCCAGCATGGTTCTGTTTGTGGTGTTGTTTGGCTTTGCCACGTTTGTATTCAACATTATCGCCGCTGGCTGGTTTATCGGCATTTCTGCCCACGCAATTTGGGTTTATACCGAACTAACCAAACAAACCGCCACAATCCGTGAATTTCTGCGCCTAAAACATTACAGATAATGGGCTTTAAGATTATCGGAACGGGCAGCAAACTGCCCCAAAAAGCCGTATCCAACGCACAACTAGCGACCTTTTTGGATACCAGCGACGAGTGGATTACCTCCAAAACGGGCATAAAATCGCGCACAATTTGCACCGACGAAACCATTACCGATTTAGCCACACAAGCGGCTAATATCGCACTTGCTAACGCTAATCTTAATATCGCCGATATTGACCTGGTTGTCTGTGCCACAATGACCGCCGATTATGCCATGCCGTCAATGGCTTGCTGTGTGCTAGAGCAACTTGGCGGTGCTTGCCCCGCTTTTGACGTAAATGCCGCTTGTTCGGGTTTTGTTTATGCACTAGATGTAGCCGATTCGTTTATATCTAGCCGCAAAGCCCAAAATGTGCTTGTTATTTCCGCCGAGATGATGTCTCGTATGCTAGATTGGAACGACCGCACATCTAGTATACTTTTTGGCGATGGTGCCGCCGCTTGTGTGCTGACCGCTGGCGATTCGCTTAAATATATCAATATTACCGCAACGCCGCAAATTGCACCGCTGTTCACAAAAGCAAGCACGGGCAATAATCCGTTTGCAAACCACGCAACGGACGAAAATATTTTTTTGCAGATGAAAGGGCAACACGTGTACAAATTCGCAGTAACGACAATCCAACAAGAAATCAACTTAGCACTAACCGCCCTAAACCTGCAAGCCAACGATATTGCCTACTTTATACTGCATCAGGCGAACACGCGCATTATCGATGGCGCGCGAACCCGCCTAAAATTACCGCCGCAAAAATTTCCCATGAACATTGAAAAATACGGCAATATGTCCGCCGCATCTATTCCTGTGCTGTTGGACGAAATGGTTCGGCACAACACAATAAAAAGTGGCGATATGCTGATGTTAATTGGGTTTGGCGGTGGACTTACCGCAGGTACAGCGGTTTTACAATGGTAAAAGTTACCAAAATCAAAACAATTTCAAAATTTAAGGAGCGAAAAATCATGCTTGAAAAAATAACAAAAATATTGCGAGAATACAAAAGCGATGACGACCTGGCAGTAGCCGAAAATTCCACGTTTGAAGAACTAGAACTGGATTCGTTAGATTTAGTGCAGTTGGTAATGGACGTTGAAGAGGCGTTTGGCGTTACAATAGAAATGGACACGCCCGTAACCACCGTTGCAGATTTAATCAAAATTATCGAAAGTGCCGAAAGCCAATGATTAAAACGAATATCTGCGATTTGCTTGGTATTGAATATCCCATTTTTCAGGGGGCTATGGCGTGGATTTCTGATGCGGAACTTGCGGCGGCGGTTTCCGAGGGCGGCGGCTTGGGAATTATAGCCGCTGGCCACGCGCCAGGCGAATACGTACGCGAACAAATACACAAAGCCAGAACCCTCACAAACAAGCCCTTTGGCGTTAATATAATGCTACTTAGCCCACACGCCGAGGCGGTTGCACAAGTGCTGGCAGAAGAAGAAGTCGCCGCAATTATCACGGGTGCTGGCAATCCCGCAAAATACATGAAATCGTGGCAGCACAGCAAAGTTATACCTGTTGTGCCGTCTACCGCACTTGCCAAAATGATGGCTCGTAGCGGTGCTTCTGCTGTTATCGTGGAAGGCAGCGAAAGCGGCGGACATATCGGCGAACTTGCCACAATGCCGCTTGTGCCGCAAGTTTGCGATGTGGTGGATATTCCCGTTGTTGCGGCTGGCGGCATTGGCGACGGACGCGGCATTATGGCGGCTTTTATGCTAGGCGCAACGGGCGTACAAGTTGGCACTCGCTTTATTTTGGCGAAAGAATGCAACGCCCACCAGCACTACAAAAATCTAGTTCTAAAGGCAAAAGATATTGATACAATAGCAACGGGCAAGCGGCTAGGACACCCCGTTCGTGCCTTGAAAAACCCATTTTTACGGGAATTTTCGGGCAAGGAATACGACAGTTCCATCTCTAACGAAGAACTGGAAAAATTTGGCGAAGGTGCATTAAAACTTGCCGCTATTGATGGAGACCTTGCCAATGGCTGTTTTATGGCGGGGCAAATTTCGGGAATGTTCCACAAAGAGCAAACCGCAAGGGAAATCATAGTGGAAATGTTTGCACAAGCGGAAGAGGTGATTAAACAATGGCAGAAAATATAAATGCGGTTGACAAAACCGAAAAAACTGACGAAAAAACCAACGAAAATTCCAGTAAAAAAGCCAAAATCGCCTTTGTTTTTCCTGGGCAGGGTGCGCAATACGAAAATATGGGAAAATCTTTTTACGACAACTACGCAACGGCACGTGAAATTTATGCCGCTTGCCTAGCCGAACCAACCCAGTTTTTTGGCACTATAGCAGACTTTACCGCAACCAACATTGCCCAACCAGCTATTTTTTTGACCGATATAATAGCGGCAACTTTATTAGAAGAAAACGGCATTATTGCGGACGGCGCGGCGGGTTTTTCGCTTGGCGAGTTGCCAACCGTGGCTTTTGGCGGACTTTTGCCTACAAAACAAGCCTTTGAATTAACCCAATTTAGAGCCGAAAAAATGCACGCCGCAACCACTCAACAAAAGGGCGGTATGTGGGCTGTTTTGGGGCTTTCCGCTGATGTTGTTGGGCAGATTTGCACTACTGTAAAAAATGCCTATCCCGTAAACTATAACGCACCTGGGCAGGTTGTGGTGGCTTTTTCCCAAGAAACCGACCAGGAACAGTTAAAGCAAGCGATAGTAGCCGCAAAAGGTAAAGCTGTTCCGCTTGCCGTTGCGGGTGCGTTTCACAGCCCACTAATGGACGGCGTTTCGGCAGAATTGGCAACCTATCTACAGCAGTTAGATTTTAGTCAACCTAAAATACCAGTTTACGCCAACGTTACCGCAAAACCCTACACCGCCGCAACCGCCGCCGAACTGCTAACAAAACAGGTTAATAGCCCCGTTTTATGGCAAGCCGCAATAGAGCAAATGTTGGCGGACGGATTTACTACCTTTGTAGAAACTGGTCCAGGCAAAACGCTCGCTGGCTTGATTAAAAAAATCGCAAAAAACAACGAAAACGTACGCATTTTCAACGTACACGACCAAAAAACGCTGGAGGAGGTGCTTTCCAATGTTAAATAATCTCAACGAACTACTAAACGGCAGAACGGCAGTAATTACAGGCGCGGCACAAGGAATCGGCTTGACTGTTGCAAATGCTTTCGCCGCCGCTGGTGCCGCCGTTGCCGCTGTGGATATTGCCAACTCGGAATTTACGTGCGATGTGTCCGATTTTGCCCAAGTTAAAGCCGTTTGTGCCGATATTTTGGCAAAACACGGCAAGGTTGACATTCTCGTCAACAACGCTGGAATAACCAAGGACGGCTTGCTGTTAGCAATGAAAGAAGAGGACTTTGACAAGGTTTTGGCTGTCAACCTAAAAGGAGCGTTTAACTTTACCAAACAGTTATCGCGCCCGCTAATGAAATCGGCGAATGGGCGGATTATCAACATGGCATCGGTAATCGGCGTAAACGGCAACGCAGGACAAGCCAATTATGCGGCATCTAAGGCGGGGTTAATCGGCTTTACAAAATCGGTCGCAAAAGAGCTTGCCAGCCGTGGCGTTACGGTAAACGCCATTGCGCCAGGGTTTATACAAAGCAAAATGACAGAAGAAATGCCCGCCGCCGCCAAAGAAAAGGCTCTCGCCAATATTCCGCTGCAAAGGCTAGGCACAACCGCTGATGTTGCGGCGTTGGCAACCTTTCTTGCCAGCGATTTTGCCGCCTACATCACAGGCGAAGTCATCAAAGTAGACGGAGGTTTGTTCATATGAAAAGAGGTCGCAAAAAGAAAGACGTGGTGCATCATTATCCAACGTATCGTTGGTGGGAAGAGCCGAGAAGAGTTGTAGTTACTGGCTTGGGAGCGGTTACGCCGATTGGCAACAACGTTGACGATTATTGGGCAAGCCTAACGGCTGGCAAGCACGGTTTTGCACCGATTAGCCGCTTTAACCCAAAAGATTTCAACATGAAAGCCAGTTTAGCGGCGGAAATAAAGGATTTTTCGGCGGAAGATTATGTCCCAAAGGCGGAAATACGCCGCACCGACAAGCATCAGATATTGGCACTTGCGGCGGCAACGCAAGCTATGGAAGATTCGAAGTTTCTGGAATCACGCTTTAACCCGAAATTATTTGGCGTTTACATCGGCTCTGGGATTGGCGGCTTGGATACAATGGTTGCACAGGCGAAAGTTATGGCGGATAAAGGTCCAGACAGGGTTTCGCCGTTTATGATAACCATGATGATTGCTAACATGGCAAGCGGCGTGGTTGCAATAAAGTTTGGTGCAACGGGTCCAACTTTGCCCGTGGTTTCGGCGTGTGCAACTGCAACGCACTCCATCGGCGAGGCGTTTCGTGCCATAAAACATGGTTACGCAACTGCAATTTTGGCTGGCGGTGCAGAATCTTGCATAAACCCGCTTGGCGTGGGCGGTTTTACGACAGCACAAGCCTTGTCAACCGCTACCGACCCCGATACAGCAAGCATTCCGTTTGACAATCGCCGCAACGGCTTTGTCATGGGCGAGGGTGCAGGCGTTTTACTTTTGGAAGATTACGAACACGCAAAAAGAAGAAAAGCGAAGATATATTGCGAAATATCGGGCTACGGCAACACCTGCGATGCACATCACATTACAGCACCCGAACCGAACGCACACAGCACGTCCGCAATGATTATAAGGGCTTTTGACGAGGGCGGAATTAAAGGCGTAAATGTAGAAAACATCGTCGACAAGCTGTACATCAACGCACACGGCACTTCCACGCCGCTAAACGATGCCACCGAAACATTGGCGATAAAACGGGCTTTTGCGGAACTTATGGTGCATTATTATAGCAAAGACTCTGTCCTTGAAGAAATCCAAAGCAAGGAAAATTTGGCGTACAAAGTGGCGATAAGTTCCACAAAGTCTATGACTGGGCATTTGTTGGGTGCGGCAGGAGCAGTTGAGGCGATTGCTTGCGTTAAAGCCCTGCAAACGGGCGTAATTCCGCCAACAATCGGCTACAAAGAGCCAGACCCCGCCTGTGATTTGGATTATACTGTAAACGTGGCAAGAAATTTGCCGATAGAATGGGCTTTCTCAACCTCGTTGGGGTTTGGTGGGCATAATGCTGGGGTTTTGTTTAGGAGTGTATAATTATGCAAGTTGAATACCATGTAACAAACGACTACAACCGCACAAACTGGGCGGACGTTCCAATCGAAGAGCCGACTGAATCCGATAAGCTAATACTGGACAAAACTTACGATTACGATGACGATGATTTTATCCCGCAAGAAGAAGTGCTTAAAAGGCTTGGACTAGGCAAATTGAAACTTGGAACTTAGCAAAACAGCGAAATTCACGAAAATTTGGGGGATTATCACAAAATTTGGGAAAAAACACAATAAATTTTAGGAGTTGATTTTTTGGAAAAAATAGCAATGATTGGCTTGTTTACAGCCTTGCAGCACATGACAGAGCAAGGCGACCTAAACGGCATTAACAAAACGGTTACAACGGTTTTGCACAGCTTGGCAACCGTGCCAACGGTGGCAACTGTGGCAAGTTCCGCTGATATAGCGAATGTAGCGGTGTCTAATGTGGAAACCGCTGTGCAGCTTGCTCCAGTGGTGCAACCTGTGTTAAATACAGCGATTGCGTTGCCAACCGCACCAAATCTAGCAACAGCAGACGTAAAATCACCGATGGTTGGCGTTTTTTACGCATCATCTTCGCCAGATGCCGCACCGTTTGTCCATATCGGCGACACAATCCAAAAAGGGGACGTTTTGTGCATTTTAGAGGCGATGAAACTAATGAACGAAATTCACGCCGAACAAGACGGCAAAATTATAGATATTTGCGTAAAAAACGGCGATTTAGTGGAATTTGGTCAAACTATTTTCAAACTGGAGAGTGCATAAAATGGCGAAACTTGGCAAAGAGCAAATAATGGAAATTTTGCCGCACAGGCCGCCAATGCTGCTAATAGACGAGGGCGAACTGCTGGACGGCGTTTCGGTTTGCAACTACACCGTCTCTGGCAACGAATTTTTTTTGCAAGGGCATTTTCCCAACAACCCTGTTGTGCCAGGCGTTATCCAATGCGAGATGATGGCACAGGCATCGTGTTTGCTAATCGGCAAACCCAACGACGGCAAGCAATACACACCCTATTTCACAGGCATGGAAAAAGTCAAGTTCAAGCGAAAAGTTGTGCCAGACGACTGCATTATCCTAAAAAGCGAACTAATCAAGCAAAAAGGCGTTTTCTATTTCGTTAAATGCACAGGCCATGTAAATGACGAACTTTGCTGCTCGGCGGAAATTTCGTTTGCGTTGCTTGCAGAGTAAAAATAAAATCCATAAGATTAAACACAGTCTAATAGCCTAAAAATACAAATTTGACCTGTATTTTGCATATTTATGCAGTTTGCTAATTTCAGAACCAAAAATTAAAAAATTAGCGGGTCAAGGGGCGCGCTCCTTGCGGGGTGTGCCTGCCCGCCGGCAGGCGGGGGGCAGCGCCCCACGGTTTTAATCTTTTGATTTGTTTAATCTTTTGATTTATAGGAGGTATTTATGTTTTCAAAAATTTTGATAGCAAACCGTGGCGAAATAGCGGTGCGCATTATACGGGCTTGCAAGGAGATGGGAATAGCCACAGTTGCGGTGTACTCCGAGGCGGATAGGGAGGCAATACACGTTAGCCTAGCAGACGAAAGTTGCTGTATCGGCAAGGCAACGCCGCGCGAAAGCTATTTGAACATGAACAATATTATCATGGCGGCCCGCGAACTTAACGCAGAGGCCATTCACCCAGGATACGGCTTTTTGTCCGAAAATGCGGAGTTTTCCGATTTGTGTGCCGCAAACGATATTACTTTTATTGGCCCAAAAGGCTCTGTTATCGCAAAAATGGGCGATAAAGATATGGCTCGCAAAACCATGAAATTGGCGGGTGTGCCCGTTATTCCAGGCTGCGAACTGGTGGAAAATTTGCAACACGCCCAAGAAGAGTCCGCCAAAATCGGCTTTCCGTTGCTGATAAAGGCACGGTCGGGCGGCGGCGGACGGGGAATCCGCCTTGTCAACTCCGCCGACGAACTGGAATCTCAATACAAAATAGCCACGCAAGAGGCGGCGGCGGCTTTTAACGACGGCGCGGTTTATATGGAAAAATATCTGACCAACGTAAAACACATTGAAACGCAGATTTTAGCCGATAATTTTGGTAACGTGGTCTGTTTGGGCGAACGGGATTGCTCTATGCAACGCCGCAACCAAAAATTGGTGGAAGAAAGCCCATCGCCCGTAGTTACGGACGATTTGCGGCGGCGGTTAATCGACGTTTCCCATTTGGCGGCGAAAGCGGTTGATTACAGGGGCGCTGGCACTTTGGAATGTCTGTACGATAGCCAAACAGACGAATTTTATTTCATGGAAATGAACACGCGTTTACAAGTTGAACACCCCGTAACGGAATTTATCACGGGCGTGGATTTGGTAAAATGGCAGATACGCATCGCCGCCAATTTGCCGCTAAAATTCAAGCAAGAGGACATAAAAATGGTAGGCTACGCCATTGAATGCCGCATAAACGCCGAGGACGAAAATTTTAAGCCGTCCGCTGGCGAGGTTACAATGTTGCACGTACCAGGCGGGCCGCTGGTTCGCTTTGATTCCGCCATTTACAACGGCTACTTTATTCCGCCGTTTTACGATTCCATGATTGGCAAACTGATAGTGGCATCACGCAGCAGCCGCAAAGGCGCAATCCGCAAAATGAAAGCCGCACTGGCGGAACTTGTGATAGAGGGCGTGGCATCTAACAGTGATTTGCAGATGTTTATAATGAATTATAAAGAATTTGCCGAGGGCACGTACACCACCGCAAGCCTTGAAAATATGCTGAATATCATAAAAAAATCCGACGATAAAACTTAAAATGCGGCTTTTCGTAATATTTTGATTTTGACTTTGATTTTGACTTTGATTTTGAACTGAAAGGAACTGATGGTTATGATGAAATTTAGAAAGCCCAAAAATTATTTGGAGGGCTCACGGAGATTGGCGAACGCTGTAAAAAAAGGCATTACAGATGATTTGGTGGTGCAATGTCCAAAATGTAAAAAAAGTTTGGAAAACAGCGAATTGGTCGGTCGGCTGAACGTTTGCATTTATTGCGGACATCATTTTCGGCAAAACGCACGGCAGCGGCTTAATTTTATTTGCGACAAGGGCAGTTTTGCGGAATTATACGGCGAAATGGTATCGCAAAACATTTTGAGTTTTCCAGAATACGACAAAAAACTTGCCAACGCAAAATTAAGCAGTGCCGAAAAAGATGCGGTAATTTGCGGCACGTGTACCATAAACGGCGTAAAATCGGCAATATTTGTTATGGAGCCTTATTTTATGATGGGTAGCATGGGCGTTGTTGTGGGCGAAAAAATTGCCAGCTTATTTGAACTAGCAACGCAAAAACAGTTGCCAGTAGTGGGTTTTACTGTATCTGGCGGGGCACGTATGCAAGAGGGCATTTTATCGCTAATGCAAATGGCGAAAATTAGCGGTGCGGTCAAACAGCACAGCGATGCGGGTCAGCTGTACATTTGCGTGCTAACCGATCCCACAACAGGCGGCGTTACAGCCAGTTTCGCCATGCAAGCAGACGTTACTATCGCCGAGCCAAACGCTCTTATCGGTTTTGCGGGCCCGCGCGTTATCGAGCAAACCATTCGCAGGCGGCTGCCAGACGGCTTTCAGCAAGCAAGTTTTATCCTAGAAAAAGGCTTTACCGACGATATTATAGAACGCAAAGACCAAAAAAATTATATCACAAAACTGTTAAAACTGCACAATTACGGCAATCAAAATTAAAAAACGAAAATAAAAATAAAAAACAGATAAGGTGGACAATAATGACAGCGTACGAAAAAGTAACCGCCGCACGGGCGAAAGGCCGTGCAACAGCGGTGGATTATATAGCAGAAATTTTTGACGATTTTTTGGAGATGCACGGCGACAAGCGATTTGCAGACGATAAATCCGTAGTGGCGGGAATAGCCAGCTTGCAAGGCTTGCCCGTTACGGTTATCGGCATAGAAAAAGGCCGCAATATAAAGGAACGCAGCTTGCGAAACTCGGGCTCGGCACACCCAGAGGGCTACCGAAAAGCGTTGCGGCAAATGAAATTAGCAGAAAAATTTAACCGTCCCGTGATATGTTTTGTGGATACGCCTGGCGCGTATTGCGGCATTGGCGCGGAAGAACGAGGGCAAGGGCAAGCAATAGCCGAAAATCTCACGGAAATGATGACATTAAAAACGCCGATAATTTCCATTGTAATAGGCGAGGGCGGCAGCGGCGGTGCGTTGGCACTGTCGGTTGCGGACGAAGTTTGGATGCTGGAAAATGCAATATATTCCGTAATCTCGCCCGAGGGCTGTGCAAGCATTTTGTGGAAAGATGCCAGCCGTGCCAAAGATGCCAGCGAATGCCTAAAATTAACGGCGGAAGATTTGTACAAGTTTCGGGTAATAGAGCGAATAATTGCAGAAAACGACTACAAATTTTTACACATAAAAACAGAACTGTTGAAAACAATAACGAAAAATAAGGCGTTATCGCAAGCCGAATTGCTGAACAATAGGTATATGCGGTTTCGCAAAATAGGAGAGACGACACAATGAAACCGATTGAAACTATAAAAACGCTGAAACAGCTGGATATTAACGGCTTGATTGCCAAACTGCCGATTATACAGGGCGGAATGGGCGTTGGCGTTAGTATGTCCAGATTGGCGGGCACGGTGGCAAGCGAGGGCGGCGTTGGCGTTATCTCGGCGGCACAGCCTGGCTTTAACTGGGACGGCTTTTCTAGCAATCCGCTAAAAGCGAACCTTGAAGCGTTGGCGTATCACATTTTACGGGCAAAGGAACGGGCAAAAGACGGCTTGATCGGCGTAAACATCATGTGTGCGATAAATCACTACGCCGAATACGTTAAATGTGCGATAGAAAACAAAGCCGATTTAATCATATCTGGTGCGGGTTTGCCCACAAAATTGCCAGAACTGGTAAAGGATTCTGCGATAAAAATTGCCCCGATAGTTTCGTCCAAAAAAGCGGCGGCAGTTTTGTTAAAAATGTGGGATAAAAAATTTGGCAAAACGGCGGACATGGTAGTAATAGAGGGTCCAAAAGCGGGTGGACATTTAGGTTTTTCCGCCGAGGATTTAAGCAAACAGTTGGATTACGACAACGAAGTATTGGATATTTTGCAAGAAGTTTCGCATTACAGCGAGCGTTATAATAGGGTGATTCCAACGGTTTTTGCGGGTGGCGTTTCCGATAATGCGGACGTTCAGCATTACATGGGGTTGGGCTGTGCGGGGGTGCAGGTTGCAACAAAATTTGTAGCCACCGAAGAATGCGATGTAGCGGACGAATACAAACAAGCCTATATTTCCGCCACCGATGCCGATGTAACTATTGTAAAAAGCCCAGTCGGAATGCCAGGCAGGGCAATCAGCAACGAATTTATTAAAGGCTTGCTAACCACAAACCGCAAAATAACCGAGTGCAGCAACTGCATTAGCACCTGCAACCCCAAAACGATTCCATACTGCATAACAAAAGCACTAATAAACGCCGCCATTGGCAAAACTAACGAGGGGCTGATTTTTTGCGGTGCTTACGTTGGGCGTATAAAGGAAATTTCTACTGTTAAGCGGGTTATTGCTGAGTTGTTGCCAGCTTGAAGACCGTGGGGTGCCGCCCCACACCCCGCAAGGAGCGCGCCCCTTGACCCGCTAATTTTGTTAATGGTTTTTGGTGTTAAATTTATGATATAATGGTTAAATTTGCGATGGTTTTCCCGCCCGTCTGCCGAGTGCAGACAGGTAGGGTCGCCCGTCCTATCTAGCTTACAAATTTGACCTTACGTTTTACCCAACAACCCCGCCAAAACTCCTGTGGAAAAAGCGATTTGCAAGTTAAACCCGCCCGTAAGTGCGTCTGTGTCCAAAATTTCTCCTGCAAAATATAGGTTTGGCACTATTTTTGATTCCATGGTTTGTGGGTTTATTTCGGTTACGTTTATGCCGCCAGCTGTTATCATTGCGGCTTTTGCTCCTGCTGTGCCTGTTGCTGTAAATTCTAAATTTTTTATTTTTGCCAACAGGGCAAGCCGTGCGGCTTTGCTGAATCCGTTGATTTTTTCGGTGGGGTTGTCTAAAATAAAGGGGATAATTTTTTTTGGCAAAAGTTTATCTAGCACGTTGGCAACCGTTTTATTGGGGTTTTTGGCGAAAATTGCCAAAAGTTCTTTTTCCAGATTTTGGGCTGTAATGTTGGGCAATAAATCAATAAAAACGGCAATGTTTGCGGAAAAATATTTAGAAATATCCAGCACAGCAGGTCCAGAGATGCCATTATGCGTAAAAAGTAGATTGCCCGTTTTTGTGTGGAATTTTTCGGCTTTGTTTTTGGATTTGTTTTTGGATTTATTTTTGGATTTTTCGGTGTTTTCGGTGTTTTTGCGGATAATTTTTACCGTTACGTTTTCCAAAGTTACGCCCGCTAAATCTGCGGTAGATTTGTCGGCTAACCTGCCCCGCAACGGAACAAGTGCGGGTTTTAGCGGGGTGCAAGTGTGTCCAAGCTGTTTTGCCCAGTTGTAGCCGTCCCCCGCAGAGCCTGTTTGTGGGTGCGAAATTCCGCCAGTTGCCACAATAACGGCGTTTTTGGCGGTCAGCAAATTTTGTATAGCCGAAACGTCAGTAACGGGGCTATTTAGCTGGATTTTTACATTTAGCCTTTTTAACTCGGTTTCCAAGGCGGCAACAATATCGGTCGCCTTGTCCGATTTTGGGAAAACCCGACTGTTTTCTACTTTTAACGGCACGTTTAGTTGCTCAAAAAAAGCCATTAAAGTCTGGTTGTCAAATGTGTAAAATGCGGTGTATAAAAATTCAGAATTGGTGGTAATGTTGCGGAAAAATCCGTCAATATCGGTGGTGTTGGTTAAGTTGCAACGGCCGCCGCCTGTTAATGCTAACTTTTTGCCCAATTTGTCGGTTTTTTCTAATAGGGTAACTTTGTGCCCATTTTTGGCGGCTGTTATGGCGGCAATCATGCCCGCTGGGCCGCCGCCGATTACTGTTACGGTCATTTGGCGTTGTCCTTTCAAAGTATTTTTTATTTTTTGTTATTTTTGTGTTATGTTCAAACAACTTCACTCCTCTTGCCAACCCGCCGATACATCACAACCACCGTAATCACAATAATCGTCAAAAGCCCAGCCACAAAATTTGGGAAAATCCAATATCCCAAAAGCTGCCCAACAAGCCCAAACAGCGGCGGTGCAAAGGTGTTGCCCATGTATGCGAACGTTACTTGCAAACTTACCAGCGTTTGCGAATGTTCTCGTGCAAAATTTTTGGAGGTTTCGTGCATTAGACACGGAAAAATTGGTGCGCAGCCCAATCCAATCAGCAACAACGAGCCTGCTGCAAAGGTTTCTGGCAAGGGCAGAAACAGCGAAAACACGCCAATGGCAATCAAGGTTTGCCCAAAGTGGATTAACTGGCGGCTGGTAAACTTTTCGGTTAAAAATCCTGCTGTAAAGCGGCCTGCGGTAATTCCCAAATAATACAACGACAAAAATCTCGCCGCAACTTCGGGGGCAATCGCCCGATTTGTTACCAAATATGTGCTAGACCACAAATCGACAACCGCCTCTATCGAGCAGTAAAATAGGAAAGTAAGCAACGCAAATTTTGCTCCAGGTAGAGCAATCGCTTGCTTTTTAGATGTTTTGTTTTTCTGGGATTTTTCGGGATTTGCGGGTTTTGCGGCGGATTTTGCGGAATTTTCGCCAGATTTGCCCAAATTTTCAGCGGTTTCGTGGAGTTTCGCAAAATCCACATTCCGCTTATCCTGTTCCATTTTGACAAATTTCCGCCACAACGGCAACGAGCCTAGCAAAATCAATACCATGGTAAATTGCAAAGCACTAATTGCGATATATCCCCAACTCCACGAGCCGAAATCGATTGCGGTCGCCATTATTAGCGGCCCAATCAATGCACCTAGTCCCCAAAACGAGTGCAGCCAGTTCATGTGTTTCGCCTTGTAGTGCAGGGCGACAAAATTATTCAGCACGGAATCTATCATGCCGCCGCCGAAACCAAGCGGCACAGCGAAAACGCACAAAGCCACAAAACTATACGAAAACGAAAAGCCGAGCAAAGCTAGTGATGTAGCGGTCATACAAGCCACCAAAATTAAGCCCGTGTTGAAACGCTGTCCAATTTTATCGCTCAAAAATGCTCCCATTACGGCACTAATTGCGGAAATCATTGCAATAATGCCAGCGTTGCCAATCGGCACGCCTAGGTCGCTGTAAATCACAGGCCAAGCACTGCCCAACAGCGAAAACTGCAAGCTGGAGCTGGCGAAAGTTGCTAAAATTATTACTAGTAGTGTTATCATGGTACTCTCCAATTTCGAGGATTTTTGTTATAGCATGACGAAAATCAGCCCTCCTGCGGCTAAGAGTATTGATACAATTATGCTTATGTACCAATATTTAGCACGGTCTATTTTTTGGTGTAGTTCTCTAAATTCTTCTTTGAAACCTTTGTTGTCGTCTTGGCGGCGTTGTTCAGCTTGTTCTCGGTCTCGTTCGCTTTTTGCTAGATCTTCTTGGCGGCGTTGTTCGATGCTTTCAATAAACATTTTCAAATCCGTTGAATATTCCTTATAGCGTTGTTCAGATGCTATTTTGTCGTCTTGATAGCGTTTTTCTATTGCAAGCATTTCTTGCCTGTATTGTTGTCTGTCTTCCTTGTAACGTTGCTCGGATTCTAATCTGTCGTCTTGATAGCGTTTTTCTATATCTAGCATATCCTGCTTGTGTTGCCGCCTGTCCTCTTTGTAACGCTCCTCTATGTTTAGCATATCTTGCTTATATTGATGCCTGTCTTCTTGGTAACGTTGCTCAAAAGTTGTTTTATCCTCTTTGTAACGCTCCTCTATGCCCAGCATATCTTGCTTATATTGATACCTATCTTCCCTGTAGCGTTGCTCCA
>WRKK01000356.1 GCA_009782245.1 Defluviitaleaceae bacterium
CACCCGCCTGACCTGTCTGCCGACAGGCAGGCGGCGGTCAGGTAGGGGCGACCGTCCTCGGTCGCCCATCCCCCCCCTGCAAAGTTAATGACATTAGTATTATCCGCCCCTTTTTTGTAATTGCTAAATTTTCCCAGCCGTGCTAGGTTTTGCGGCGTTTTCAATGTTTTCAATATTGCAACCATCGCAACTATTACAGCCATCGCAACCGCCGCAACTGCCGCTTTTACGCCTTTGGTAAATATTTCGTGCCGCCAAAAACATCACAAATGCTACAATTAAGCCAACTATTAGTGTTCCCATAAAAAATCCTCCTTCTGTCATTGTGAACTGATACCTTCAGCCCAACGGGCGAACGTCCATCTGCGTACACTTTTATTGAAACATTGGGGATTAGACGAACGGGCGACCGTCCTCGGTCGCCCGTTCGGTAGGCGGGTCGCCCGTCCCCCTGTAAATCATTTAACGTTTTCCAAAATCCGCCTACATTTTTGTTAAGCTACTTGAACATTTTGTCGCTTGAACAACATAAACAAAAACGCCGCCACAAAAACTAGTGCAAGTACGGTAAAAATGTTGAAATATCCGCCAAAGAGTGAGCCGATTTGGTAAACGCAAAATGCTACTAGATATGCGAATGCCGTTTGGTAGCCGACTGCGAAAAATAGCCAGCGCGGGTTGTTCATTTCGCGGCGGATTGCACCAACGGCGGCTAGGCACGGTGCGCACAATAGGTTGAACACCAAAAATGAATACGCCGAAAGTGCCGTAAAATGCGTGGCAAGCAACGCCCAAATTTCTGTGCCGTCTTCGGCGACTTCGGCGAAACCGAACAAAATGCCGAAAGTGCCAACTAAATTTTCTTTTGCGATAAGCCCCGTTATCGTGGAAACCGCCGCTTGCCAGTTGCCCCAGCCCAGCGGAGCAAACAGCCACGCAACCGCACGTCCTACATAGGAAAGCAAGCTGTATTCAGCGTAAACCCTGCCAAAAATGCCGTCCTGCCAGCCAAAATTAGACGCAAGCCAAATTATCACAGATGCCAGCAAAATTATTGTGCCAGCCTTTTTTATGAACGACCAAGCCCGCTCCCACATACTGCGGAGAATGTTCTCAACGGTGGGCAAATGGTACTCGGGTAGCTCCATTATGAACGGCGTAACCGTTCCCGCAAAAATTTTCGTCTTTTTTAAGATTACGCCAGAGCAAATAATTGCCGTTATCCCCAGAAAATATGCACTCGGTGCAATCCACCAAATGCCACCAAACAGCGCGCCAGAGATAAGTGCAATAATCGGCAGTTTTGCAGAGCATGGAATAAATGTTGTGGTTATAACCGTCATTTTTCGGTCTTTATCGCTTTCTATTGTACGAGATGCCATTATTCCAGGAACGCCGCAACCTGTGCCAATCAAAATCGGTATAAACGATTTGCCCGAAAGTCCAAATTTGCGGAAAATTCTATCCAAAATAAAGGCGATTCGTGCCATATAGCCGCAACTTTCCAAAAAAGCGAGAAAAATGAACAAAATCATAAGCTGCGGCACAAAAGCCAAAACTGCGCCAACTCCTGCGATAATTCCGTCAATTATAAGGCTTTGTAGCCATTCAGCGGTGTTTACGGCGGTTAAAATATCCTCAAAAATAACGGGTATTCCAGGAACCCACAAGCCGAAAAGTTCCCAGCCGTCGCCAAAAACGCCGCCCTCCATCCACTCGGTCGCAAGCAAACCAACGCCCGTTACCGAAGTTGCGTACACGATAAACATTACAGCCACAAAAATGGGCAACGCAAGCCAACGGTGGGTTACAATGCGGTCAATTTTATCGGAAATTGTCAACCCTGTATTTTTTATCGTCATGCTACTTTTTACGACTGTTTCGATAAAACCGTATCGTTCGGCGGTAATTATGCTTTCGCTGTCGTCGTCAAATTCTGCTTCGCAAATTTTTATGTCGGCTTCGATGTGGGCGATTTGTTCGGGTGTCAACTGCAATTTTTCAATTATTTTGGTATCTCGTTCAAACAGTTTTACCGCCAAAAACCGCTGTTGTTCCTGTGGAAGATCGTGAAGTAGTGCCTCTTCGATGTGAGCCAAAGTGTGTTCTGTTCTGCCAGAAAAAATGGTTGACGGCAGTTTTTTGGGACTTTCCACGGCTTTTATTGCGAGATTTGCGGCATCTTCCACGCCAATTTGCTTTAGGGCAGAAATCGCCACAACCTTGCATTTTAGAGCCGCCGCAAGTTTGTCCAAATCGATTTTATCGCCACGCTTGTCGGAAATATCCAACATATTTATTGCCACCACCACGGGAATACCAAGTTCGATAAGCTGCGTTGTCAAAAATAGGTTGCGTTCAAGGTTTGTGCCGTCTATTATGTTCAAAATGGCGTTCGGCGGCTCGTCTAGCAGGTAGTTGCGCGAAACAACTTCCTCTAAAGTGTACGGCGAAAGCGAGTATATGCCTGGCAAGTCTATTATTGCGGCGGTTTTGTCCGCCTTTAGCACACCCTCTTTTTTTTCTACCGTAACTCCAGGCCAGTTGCCAACATATTGGTTAGATCCCGTCAAAGCGTTAAAAAGCGTAGTTTTTCCGCTATTCGGGTTGCCAACCAGAGCAATCTTTATCATTTTTTTCTCTCCTTTTGTGTTAGTTTTGACTAACACGGTTTGCTGTAAAATGCAGAGAATAATCTCTGCAAGGGCTTGCGTTATACTCGAACAACTTCAAAACCGTGGCGCGCTACCCCACACCCCGCTAAGGGCGCCCGCCTGCCGGTGGGCAGGCTGCCTCTGGACCCCGCAAGGAGCGCGCCCCTCCCGCCTGCCGGCGGGCAGGTGACCCGCAAATTTTTTAACGGTTTTTACAAATTGCAAGTATATTAAACTTCCAATATTTCAACCATTTTTGCGTCCTCTTTACGGAGGGATAACTCGTAGCCACGGACGGTAATCTCGATGGGGTCGCCAAGCGGAGCAGTCCGCTTTAGGTGGATTTCAACGCCTTTTGTAATGCCCATATCCATAATACGGCGTTTTAATGCACCTTCGCCGTGTACTTTGGCAACCTTTACGGTTTCGCCTATTTTTGTCTTATTTAGAGTTTGCATAAAATTTTCCTTTCACGAGATTTTGAAAAATCCCAAAATTAACATCAAGAATATGTTAGCATACACTAACAAGACTTGTCAAGTTTTTTTGAAAAAAATTTTTTTGCTGGAAATTTTGCTTGTTTTTGACATTTTTCCCAAAATGTGATATTATGCAAGTAAAAAAATTTAGCGGGTCAAGGGGCGCGCTCCTTGCGGGGTGTGGGGCAGAGCCCCACGGTTTTGATTTGAAAAGGAGATTTTTTTATGGAGATATTATTCAAAAACATAACGGCGGTTACAATGGCGGATACACAGCAAGTTTTGCAGAATGCAAATATTGGCGTAAAGGACGGCAAAATTATTTTTGTTGCTGATAACGAGTTGGAAAAAGCCAGCAAAACCGCCGCTCGCACGATAGACGGGTTGTATAAGGTGTTGATTCCTGGGCTGTATAATTGTCATACACATTCGCCGATGTCGCTGTTGCGGGGGTTTGCCAACGATTTGGCTTTGGAAGAATGGCTGTTTGACAATATTTTTCCTGCGGAGGGCAAAATCAAGGGCTTAAAAAATGCCGTTTATACAGGCACAATGCTTGCTATTGCCGAAATGGTGGCATCTGGGACGGTTGCGTTTAGCGATATGTATTTTAACTTGCCAGAAATCGCCCGCGCAGTAGACGAAACGGGCGTAAAGGCGAATTTATCCAATGCGGTAATTTCGTTTGCGGAGGACGGCTATATTTTCGCCGACAGCCCCGAATGTGCCGAAACGCTGGAGATTTTGCAAGGCTACCACAAGGCAAGCCACGGTCGCATAAAAATCGGCGTTTCTTGTCATTGTGCCTACACAACGCACCCAACCGCTTGGCGGCAAACAGCGGATTTTTCCCAAAAACACGGGCTTTCTATGCACGTACATTTATCCGAAACAATAACCGAGCATAACAAGGCATTGGAGCAGTTTAACGCCACACCAACGGAATGTTTCGCAAAACACGGCGTTTTTGACACGCCAACTACCGCCGCTCACGCCTGTTGGGTTTCGGAGGACGACATTGAAATTTTGGCAAAATATGGCGTTTCGGTGGCTCATAATCCTATATCCAACCTAAAATTGGCAAGCGGCATTGCGCCAATAACCGCAATGCAGAAAAAAGGCGTAAACGTAGCACTCGGCACGGACGGAATGGCTTCCAACAACAGCCACGATTTATTTGAGGAGATAAAAATCGCCTCAATTTTACAGAAGTGTGCAACGGAAGATCCGACCGCAACGCCAGCAATAGCAGCATTAAAAATGGCAACGGTAAACGGGGCAAAGGCACAAGGGCGGCAAGGCGGCACAATCCAACCTGGCAACGATGCCGATTTAGTTTTATTGGATTTCCGAAACCCACGGCAAATGCCCTATAACCCCAGCAACCCAATAGTAAACTTGGCTTATTCAACAACAGGCAGAGATGTTGTTATGACTTTGTGCCAAGGCAAAATTTTGTATGAAAATGGCGAGTTTACTTCGTTGGATATTGAGAAAATTTTGTTTGAGGTTGATAAGGTGGTTGCGGCGATAGGGTAGGGGAGGACATCAAAACCGTGGGGCTCTGCCCCACACCCCGCAAGGGCGCTGCCCCTTGACCCCGCAAGGAGCGCGCCCCTTGACCCGCTAAAATTTTACATTTTTTTAGTGCTAAATTGATGATGTATGGGTTAAATTTGCGGTGGGTTTCCCGCCTGTTTGCCCCCGATCATTACGCCCGTTTATCCCCAACCATTACGCCCATTCGCCCGTTTGCCCATAATGACAATAGTTTTACCCCACCCCCTTTACACAGCAAATTTTTTCAGCTAAAATATCTTTATGAAAACTTTTATTAAAACATTAAAAAAACACAATATGTTTCCGCAAAACGAGCAAAAAGTTTTGGTAGCCGTGTCGGGCGGGGCGGATTCGGTGGCTTTGCTGTATGGTTTGCTGGAGTTGACGGGGTTGGAGCTGTATGTTTGCCATGTTAATCATAATTTGCGTGGCGCGGCGGCGGAAGATGCCACTTTTGTGCAAAATATGTGCAATGCGTTGAATGTCCCGTGTTTTGTTTACTCGGTGCAAGTGGTGCAAAATGGGCAATCGCTGGAGGAGGCGGCACGAAATGTTCGTTACAGTTGCCTAAAAAAATGTGCCAAACAGCACAATATTAGCACAATCGCATTAGGGCATAACCAAAACGACAACGCCGAAACGCTGTTGTTACGGCTTTCTCGTGGCACGGGCTTAAAAGGGCTGTGCGGCATTCCGCCAATCCGCCAAGAAAACGACTTTGTTTTCGTCCGCCCATTAATCGAAACCAGCCGCCACGATATAAAAACTTTTTTGCATGACAAAAATATCCCGTATTGCACGGATTACAGCAATTACGATACAAAATTTTCCCGCAATGCTGTTAGGCACAAAATTATGCCGCATCTTGCACAAATAAATACTCAAGCCATCGCAAATATTAGTAATACTGCCCAACTTTTAACGGAAGACGAGCAGCTACTAGAATTTTTTACGGTGCAAGCGTTGGCAGAATGCCGCAAAAATGCCGCAAACGCCGAAAATTTGCTGAACATCGAAAGTTTGCAAAAATATCCCGTAGCAATGCAAAAACGCATTATAAGGCAGTTTTTAACGGAACTTTCCCCAAAAACCGCCAATGTTAGCAGTTTGCAGAATGTATCGCAACAACACGTGGCACAAATTTTGGCTTTGCTAAAAACCGAAACGGGCAAAGAAACCCACCTGCCCAAAAACGTGATTATTAGGCGTGAATATAATTTTTTGGCATTCCTCACAAAAAAAAATAAGCCCACCGAAAATTTTTCCGTGGATATTCCCAAAAATGAGCCAATATTTATACCAATTTTAGGGCATTATTTAGTAGCCAGCACACAAATGGCAAAATTAAATTTTACAAAAAATTTCGCTTGCCTGTGTACTAAACGATTTAATTATGATAAAATAAAAGGGACATTGCAGATAAGAACACGCAAACCTGGCGACCACATAAACATCTACAAAGTAGGCACAAAAAAGCTAAAAGACGAATTTTGCGATTGTAAGATTCCCAAAGAATGCCGAAATTCCGTGCCACTACTTGCAATGGGTAACGAGATTTTATGGATAATTGACGACTGTACAGCTAATTTTGACCAAAACGCCGAAAACGCCGCTATTGGCGGGCGTACCAATGCCGCATACATACCAACGGACGGCTGTACAATTCTGACGGTCGCAATTTTAAGGAGGTTTTGAGATTTTTATGAAAGAGAGCATTAGCATACTTATATCAGAAGAGGCTATTCGCAAGCGGGTAGCAGAAATGGCTGACAAAATAAACCACGATTACAACAACGAGCGGCTTACCTTGGTGTGTGCATTAAAAGGTGCAATCATCTTTATGGCGGATTTATCCCGTAAACTTAACGCTTTTGTGGATTTTGACTTTATATCGGCATCTAGTTACGGCGATTCTGCCAGCCCTTCTGGTAAAGTGCAAATTGTTAAGGATATGGAACTAAACGCCGAAGATAGACACATTTTGCTTATAGAAGATATTCTTGACACGGGCAATACTATCAAAACTTTAAGGCGCCATATTTTATCTAAAAACCCCGCATCGCTAAAGGTTTGTTCGTTGCTAGATAAACCAGAACGCCGCATGGTTGCTGGCATTGAGGCGGACTACACTGGCTTTACTATCCCCGATAAATTTGTCGTGGGCTATGGGCTAGATTACGCTCAACGCTACCGCAACTTGCCTTATATCGGCGTTTTGAACATTGGAGAGGAGTAATTTTTTTGAATAAATATGCGAAAAATTTTAGTTTATACATAGTCATTTTTTTGACTATAGTTTTTGTCTTGATGGCTCTACAAAGCCTACAAACAGTACAGCCAACACTCGAGCCGTACACCTATGGCGATATGCTCCGTGATATTCGTAACGGATTTGTTAATCAAGTTACTGTAACCCGCGAAACGGACGTTGGCAACGCAGCACGTGCCCAAGTCCAGCTTGACGGCGTTACTGGCTATCGCACAGTCAATATTCCTAGTATTGACGCATTTATGGCGTTTGCCCATAGTTACCTACAAGCCGAACGTATCGGCTTTGATGTCAACCCTACGCCTAGCACCAGCTGGCTGGTTCAGCTTATCCCTACTTTTATTTTCCTTATCATAACGGCTGTTATTCTTGTTTTTATGATGCGGCAAATGCAGGGCGCTGGCGGCGGCGGCGGTCGTATGATGTCGTTTGGCAAAAGTAAAGCCCGTGTTACAAACGCACCCAAAAATAAAGTTACTTTTGCCCATGTTGCTGGGCTTGAAGAAGAAAAATCCGAACTTACCGAGATTGTTGACTTTCTAAAAGCCCCAAAAAAATACACCGATATTGGTGCAAGAATCCCGCGCGGTGTGCTACTTGTCGGCCCGCCAGGAACGGGCAAAACCTACATTGCAAAAGCCGTTGCTGGCGAAGCGGACGTGCCTTTTTACAGCATTTCTGGCTCGGATTTTGTGGAAATGTTTGTTGGTGTTGGTGCTTCCCGTGTGCGGGATTTGTTCGAGCAAGCCAAGAAAAACCCCGCAAGCATCGTGTTTATTGACGAGATTGATGCAGTAGGCCGCAAACGGGGTGCTGGGCTTGGCGGCGGACACGACGAACGTGAACAAACGCTGAACCAACTTTTGGTAGAAATGGACGGCTTTGGCACAAACGAGGGCGTTATTATTCTCGCCGCAACCAACCGCCCAGATATTCTCGACCCCGCGTTGCTACGCCCAGGCCGCTTTGACCGCCAAATAGTAGTAAACCGCCCCGATGTTAAGGGTCGTGAGGCGGTGCTATATGTGCATTCTAAGGCAAAACGCTTGGCAAAAGATGTTGACTTTAAGCAAGTTGCACAAACAACGGCAGGTTTTACCCCCGCCGATTTGGAAAATTTGCTGAATGAATCCGCATTGTTGGCGGCTCGTGAAAACAAAAAAGAAATTGAAAACGAGCATATTCGCCGTGCGTTCGTAAAAGTTGGCATCGGCACAGAAAAGAAAAGCCGTGTTATTTCCGACAAAGAACGCCGCATTACCGCATACCACGAGGCTGGACACGCTATTATGTTTGAAATGCTTTCGGAACTGGATTTAACGCACATTGTCTCCATTATCCCAACGGGAATGGCGGGTGGTTACACAATGCCGCTACCCAAAGAAGACCGCCAATATACAACCAAAAAGAAAATGGAGCAAGATATTATCGCATTGCTAGGCGGTCGTGCCGCAGAATCGCTTGTTATTAAGGATATAACAACGGGCGCATCTAACGATATTGAACGTGCCACCACAATAGCCCGCTCGATGGTTGTAAAATACGGCATGAGCGAAGTTGTCGGCCCAATCCAGCTTGGCACCGAAAACGAAGAAATATTCCTGGGCAGAGATTTTGCCCAAACCCGCAATTACGGCGAACAAGTGGCATCTATGATAGATAACGAAATTAAGCGGCTTGTGGAAGATGCTTACACCGAATCGCTCCGTATTTTAACGGAACATATCGATGTTTTGCACAAAATCTCGCAACAGCTTATGGCACAAGAAAAAATGACGGGCGACGAAGTACGTGCGTGTTTCCCATATGGCGTTTTGGAAAACAGCAACAGCAACGATTTGGATAACAATACATTTGGCAGCGATACTTTCACAAGCGATGATTTCGGCATTGCTTTCTAATGGAAAATATGGAAAATATGGATACTATGAATAATACGGGTAACAACCTAACATTACTAACCGATTTTTACCAGTTGACAATGATGCAAGCCTACCATAAAGCACAACAGGTTTCGCAAACGCCGCAATATGCCGTTTTTGATATGTTTTACCGCGAAAACCCCAACCAAAGTGCGTACGCCATTATTGCAGGCTTGGAGCAAGTTGTGGAATATATCCAAAATTTGCACTTTACCGCCGATGACATCAGCTATTTGCAAGATATGAACGTTTTTAGTGCCGATTTTATTGAATATCTAAAGGGCTTTCGCTTTACGGGCGATATTTACGCCATTCCCGAGGGGACAGTGGTTTTCCCCAACGAGCCGCTTATTAAAGTGAAAGCCCCAATCCAAGAGGCGCAACTGGTAGAAACGGCTATACTAAATATTGTCAACCATCAAAGTTTAATCGCCACAAAAGCGGCACGTATTGTTTGGGCTGCCGCTGGCGATACCGTTTTAGAATTTGGCTTGCGCCGCGCACAAGGCCCAGATGCTGGGCTTTACGGTGCAAGGGCGGCAATTATTGGCGGCTGCCACGGCACAAGCAATGTGCTGGCGGGAAAACGCTTTAATGTACCCGTTGGCGGCACTCATGCCCATAGCTGGATAATGAGCCACGACACCGAATTAAATGCGTTTCGTTCGTATGCAAAAATGTACCCGCACAACTGTATTTTATTGGTTGACACATACGACACGCTAAGAAACGGCGTTCCTAATGCGATAACGGTATTTAGCGAAATGCGAGCGGCGGGCGTTGAGTCAAAACGCTTTGGAATACGCCTAGATAGCGGCGACATGGCATATTTATCCAAAGAAGCCCGCCGCCAACTAGATGCCGCTGGCTTTACAAACGCCATTATTAGTGCATCGGGCGATTTGGACGAATATCTTGTAACCGACCTAAAGGCACAGGGTGCAAAAATAAGCCTGTGGGGCGTTGGCACAAACCTTATTACTTCAAAGGATTATCCAGCGTTTGGCGGCGTGTACAAGTTAGCAGCCGAAACTGGCACAACTGGCGAATGGCTGCCACGGATAAAATTATCGGAAAATCCAATAAAAGTAACCAATCCCGCCGAAAAAAAGGTTTTTAGGCTTTACGATGTGGAAACGGGCAAGGCAAAAGCCGATTTAGTAACTCTTGTCAGCGAAAAAATTGCCGCAACTTCCGATTTAACAATATTTGACCCAATCGCACCCTGGAAACGCATGACACTTAGGGCAAACGAATTTACCGCCCGTGAACTGTTGCAACCCGTATTCTTAAGCGGAAAATGCGTGTACAGCCCAACATCAGTTATGGAAATCCGCAAAAATTCCATAGCAGAGCAAGCCACATTATGGGACGAATACAAACGGTTGACAAAACCCCACCTCTTCCCCGTGGATTTATCGCAAAGTTTATACGATTTGAAACAAAAAATGATACACGAAATAAGGGCGTAAAACCAAGCAACTAAAAAACTGATATAGCAAGAAGAAAACGGGTGGACATTATCCTGCTGTCATTAACTTAAATCTAAAAAATTAGCGGGTCAAGGGGCGCGCTCCTTGCGGGGTGTGGGGCAGAGCCCCACGGTTTTGAAGTTGATTTAACAAATGCCAAACAAATAACAGAAAGGAATTTTTTTGAAATGGTATACGGTTTTGCGGCTAAAATTAAGAGCGTACAAAAGCCAGAAGTATTACAAAATGAAGAACTTAATCGGATTACTTCCGAACTTGACGAGATTAAAGAGCCGTCAGAGTTAAGGTTTGTACTGCCAGAAGACGGCGGCGACGACCTTTTGGTAAAAGCACAAGCCTCTGTTTCTAGTACAACGCAATCTATGCACGATAAGGAACTAGAAGAAGCCATTGAAAATTTCAAATCTTATTTAGAGGCGTTCGCCGAACTTATTGGCGGCGAAGTAAGCAAACAAGAGGGTTTTTACAACAATAGCCAAACTTTCAAAAAACTTTACAGTTAAAAATGCGCAATGCGCAAAATTTGGAGGAAATTACCATGCAAGATAAACTAAACAAACTTTACAGCTCGCTAGAGAGCGAAAAAAACCACAAATTATCCATGATTATTGGATTGGACGGTTTTGTAGATGAGATTGTACACTTAGTGGACAAACGGCTAGATTTTGAGCGGTTTGACAGAATTACCACAATGGCGGCTTTGGGCGAACGCATTACCCGCGCCGCTGGGCTTAGCACCAACATAGAAATGGTGCCAACGCAAATGAAGCTGGGCGGCAACGGCCCAATTTATTCCAACGCCTTGCTGTATTATGGCGTAAACTTAACTTATATCGGTGCAATAGGCGACCCCGTCCACCCCGTTTTTCAGGATATGGCGGATAAATCCCAAAAAACCTACAGCCTATCCGAGCCAGGGCATACAGATGCACTAGAATTTGACGACGGTAAAATTATGATGGGAAAAATTACCGTGCTAAACGAAATTACTTGGGATAAGTTCAAGCAAGTAGTGGGCAGCCCCGCCGAAATCGCCGCAATGATAGACGGCTGCGACCTTTTTGGCATGGAAAACTGGACGATGGTTCCTTACATGAGCCAGATTTGGAAAGGGCTAATAGCGGAAGTTTTCCCATTGTTAAAGGATCGTTCGCAAAAACCGCTGGCATTTTTTGACCTAGCCGATCCCGAAAAACGCACAAAAGAGGACATTCTTGAAGCAATGCAACTTATCGGCAAATTTGAAGATAAATTTAGGGCTGTTTTAGGGCTAAACGAGAAAGAACTGTACGAAATAGCCGATGTTTTTGACATAAAACACGATGGGCTAGAAAACACAACCAAAGAAGTCTACAAAAAAATGGGCATTTATTGCCTGGTTGTTCACCCCGTAAAAGAGGCGTGTTGCGTTATAGACGGCAACTATTATCAAGTTGACGGCCCATATTGCGAAAAACCTGTGCTAACCACGGGCGCGGGCGATAACTTTAACGCTGGTTTTTGCCTTGGGCAAGCACTAGGGCTAGATGCACAAGATTCCATTACTTTGGGCGTTTGCACCTCTGGTTTTTATGTCCGCAACGCAAAAAGCCCAACTTACGCCGAAGTTATGAACTTTGCCAAAACTTGGGCAACTGACGGGAAAATCTAGCAAAAATTAGTAAAAAGCTGAAAAGCTGAAAAGGAAGTGTTATTATGGCAAGACCTGTAACATTATTTACTGGTCAATGGGCAGATTTGCCCTTTGAAGATGCCTGTAAACTGGTGTCTTCTATGGGATATGACGGTATGGAATTATGCACTTGGGGCGACCATTTGGACGTGTTCAAGGCGGTTGAAGATGCCGAATATTTGAAGTATAAAAAAGACACGTTGGCAAAATACAGCCTGCGATGTTTTGCAATAAGCTGTCATTTAGCGGGGCAATGCGTGGGCGATTTATGGGACGAGCGGCTAGACGGTTTTGCACCCGCCGATTTAGCGGGCAACCCAGAGGGCATTCGCAACTGGGCAATAGAGCAATGCAAACAAACCGCGCGCGCCGCAAAAGCAATGGGCGTAAAGGTTGTAACTGGCTTTATGGGCAGTCCAATTTGGAAATATTGGTATTCGTTTCCGCAAACCACGGAGCAAATGGTGGAAGACGGATTTAACAAAATCGCCGAACTTTGGAATCCTATATTTGACGTGTTTGACGAAATGGGCGTACGTTTCGCTTTGGAAGTACACCCCACAGAAATCGCCTTTGATTATTGGAGCACCAAAAAATTATTTGAAGTGTTCAAAAACCGCCCAACTTTGGGGCTAAACTTTGACCCAAGCCATTTGCTGTGGAACATGATGGACCCCGCCGTTTTTGCCCGAGATTTTGCCGACAAAATATATCACGTACACATGAAAGATGTCAAGATAAATTTGGACGGACGAAACGGAATTTTAGGCTCGCATTTAACTTTTGGCGATACCCGCCGCGGCTGGAATTTTGTCTCGTTGGGGCATGGCAACGTTGACTTTGATGCAATTATCCGCGAACTTAACCAAGTAGGCTATAACGGTCCGCTTTCGGTTGAATGGGAAGATTCTGGCATGGAGAGAGTTTTTGGTGCAACCGAGGCCTGCGACTTTGTCCGCAAAATGAACTTTAGTGCCTCTAATGTGGCGTTTGATTCGGCGTTGGAAGTGAAATAATATTTCAAACAACTTCAAAACCGTGGGCGCCCGCCTGACGGCGGTCAGGCTGCCCACACCCGCCAAGGCGCTGCCCTGGACCCGCAAGGGGATTCTCCCCTTGACCCCGTGAAATTTTTAGTTTACTAATATTTTATAAAATGCAAATTTGCGGTGTTTTGTAGGGGCGGATATTATCCGCCTGTCTGCCGACGGGCAGGCCAGTTGCGGCTTATGTAATAATTCCGCCCCTGCATTAATGTTGTCGCCGTTAAACGGCTAGAGGAATGATAAAATGTCAACCAAAACAATCTCCCAAAAAACGACCCAAAAAAACAAAAACAGCGGCGGTTTTTCGTATGTTGAGGTTTTGGTGGCAATGGCAATTTTAACAATTATAATGTTGCCAATATTGCCAGCTTTAACGCAAGCACAAGCCAATCATACTGCGGCAATAAACAGGCGTATCGCACAAGGACACGCCGTAACGTTAGCAACTAATATTCAAGCTAACCCAGCCGCCCCTATCATGGGCATTATTAACGAAATAGCCGCCATCAACGATGAGGAATTTATATATCGTGTTACCTTGCTAAATTTATCGGGCAATGGCAATCCGCCGCAATATTTTTCGCCAAACACAGCCAGTTTGGAAGTCGATTTGCCAGCTGCCGTGCTAAATTTTGGCTCTGCTGATGCGGATTTATTTACTGGGACGTTTGTTTTGGCGGAAGTTTTTGGGGTAAATGGCGAATTATTGGGTATGTCGGTTGGCAAGCGTGGAAATTAACCAACAATCAGCCATTTTTGCCTACGCTAAAAAATTTTAACCGCCAAAAATTTTTACTTGACTTTTGGCAACGGGTATTGTAAAATACAAAATATCAACATTAACACACGGGCGATTAACTCAGTTGATAGAGTGCCACCTTGACGTGGTGGAAGCCGTGGGTTTGAGTCCCTCATCGCCCATTTGATTAACAATAAAAACAAACAAGCGAGTAACCGTTTTAGGGTTGCTCGCTTGTTTGTTGGGTTTGTGTTTTTGTTAAATTGTGGCTTATGAAAATTTTTGACAGCCAAAAAAATCTATGCTAAAATAAAACATATCCAAAAAAAGGAGTGAAAAAATGGCAACCAAAGAAAAAAACTCAAATGCCAATCGAGAATTAAAAGACAGCGTGTTCAAAATGTTGCTAGAACACCCCGAAAAATTGGCAGAATTACTTACCGCACTAATGGGAATCCCATTCACGGCGGACGAAATACAACTATTTTCGCTAAACATGACTATATCGGGCAGCCTGTACAACGATTTGGGAATGATTGTGCGTGGGCGGCTGATTGTTCTTGTCGAACATATGTCGTCGCCGTATTTGAATATGCCGCTTAGAATGTTTTTATACCTTGCGGAATCCTATGAAAGGCTAATCAAGCAACTTGGCGAAAAACGATTTAAGTACAACAGCAAATTGTACAAAATTCCCACGCCGCAATTTGTGGTATTTTACAATGGCAAAGACAAGCGCCCCGAAAAAGAAATTTTGCGGCTATCGGACGCTTTTATGGAAGAAAGGAAAGAAGTTGACCGTGAAAAACTGGGCAACTTGGAGCTAGAAGTGGTAGTTTACAACATAAACAAGGGCTACAACGCCGAATTGATGGCAAAATGCCCGACATTGCGGCAATATTCTGATTTTATAGCCAAAATCCGCGAATACGAAGAACTTTACAATGATTACAACAAAGCGGTAAGGGAAGCCATTGAATATTGCATAGCAAACGATATTTTAGCAGATTTTTTGAAGAAGAACGGAGGAAAAATTGTGAGTGTTTTATTTGCGGAATTTAATTTGGACGATGCTAAGGAAGTTTGGCGTGAAGAAGGTGTAGAAGATGGCATCGAAAAGGGCAGAAAAGAGGGCATTGAAGAGGGCATCGAAAAGGGCATTGAAAAGGGAATCGTAAAAGGCAGAGTAGAGGGCAGAGTAGAGGGCAGAGAAGAGGCCAGAGTAGAAGAACGCACCAGTTTTGCCAAAATGCTAATCCGCGACAAAACCCCAATAGACAAAATTATCAAGTACACAAAATTTACCTACGATGAGATAAAACGGCTAACCGCCGAGGGCTAACACACTAAAGGAGAAAAAATTATGATAAGCGTTTTATTCACGGAATTTAATTTGGACGATGCTAAGGAAGTTTGGCGAGAAGAGGCTATGGAAGATGCCATCGAAGAGGGCATCAAAAAAGGTTTCAAGGAGGGTTTCAAAGAGGGTTTCAAAAGGGGTTTCAAAGAGGGCTTCGAAGAGGGTATGGCGACAAAAGCCCGTGAAGTTGCCAAAAAACTTTTGGCTCGCAATTACCCAATAGAGGAAATTGTTGAAGACACAGGACTTTCTCACGATGAAATCAACCAACTAATCGCCGAGGACTAACACCCTAACAAAAGACCTCCTGCTGGCAATAAAAATTTTTGCAAATTTCAATTTCAAAATAGCCAACTGCAAAAATTAGCGAAACAAGCAAAAAACGGGCGGATATTATCCACCCGTTTTTTGCTAGATTGTTTCACTATAATCCTTATTCTTCAACGTCTTCAATTTCTTCCTCTTCCAAATATTCCAAATATTCGTCAAGCAATTCGTCAAGCAATTCGTCAAGGTATTCCTCTGATAGTTCGTCTAGTTCGTCGAAGTCTTCGTTGTCGTATTGGTATAGGTATGGGCTGATAATCGGCAGTTCTGCTAGGCGGTTTAGGGTGCTGTCGTTGTAATCTATTATATATGCCATGTTGTTACCCGCCACCGCATAAGATGCCATAGCACCTGTTGATTGCAGTTCGCCCGTGGCAATATTGTAAATCCAAACTTCTTGCGAGTTTTCTTCGATGATTGCCATTGTGTTCCCGTTTATATCAAACGATGCGACCGCAAAAGGTATAATTGGTGCGGAAAGTTCGCCGCCGCCCAGAGTCATGCGGTGGATTGTGCTGGTTGCTAAATTGCGGTAGAAAATATAGCCGCCGCTTATGCGTAAATTGTCGCTATTGGCGTTGTTTAGCCTAACAGGTGCGGCGGTTGGCTCGGTTAGCGGCACGGTGTAAACTCTAAAGCCTCTGTTGCCGTTTATAAAATATATCTGCCCTGCGTGAATTATTGTTTCGTATGTGGCTACCCGCAAAAACGGCTCGCTTTCCAGCGTGTTCAAATCTAGCCGATACAAAAAATCTCGGTTGTTATGGTTGGTGTAAAACAGGTTGTTTGACGCAACTTGCAAAAACGATGCCATATTTTCGGAAATAGTTTCTACATCGCCGCCTGTCGTGTGCACTCGGCGAACGTTATAATCGGCAAAACCATCGCTAAAATAAATATAGTTGCCCTGCACGGTAATAAACGCTGGGCGTACGTTGGTTGCTAATACTGTGTCCGCTCCAGTTGCCGATTGCCGCAAAAGTGCTCCGCCGCCTTGCGAACTTCTAAAGTATAGCGAGCCAGCTTGCTGAAAAAAAGCACCGTTTAGCATAACAGTTGGGTCGCGCGGGTCGGTTATGGCGTACGCTGTGTGCATACGCACAAAAGCTGTAGGCACAATTTGCGTAATTTGGTATACAAACCCGTCTTCTTCATATGCCATTTCTTCGGGGTCTTCGTTCATCATCGAAGAAACCAAGATAAACGGAACAGTTACAAGCGTAATCATAACAAGCGAAACAGCCGCTATAACCGCAATACCAACTATTTTTTTTACTGGCTTAGACGGCTTGATTGTTTTAGGTTTTTCGGCGATAATATCCTTGCGGCCTTCCGCCTCCATTACGGTACGCAACTGCTTGCTAAAGTCGTCCAACGAGCCGTAAGTTGGCTCGCCCTCTAAAATTTCTTTGAAAGTTTTGGTTAATTTGGGCGGCAAGCTTAAATCGTCTATTGTGGGGCTGCCGCTGCTGCCGAAATCGTACCCCGCAACTAGCCGATAAAACAAGCCTGTAACGGATTTAATTGAGAGCATATGGTCGTCTTCCCAATTAAACATACTATCAAACATCAGCTGTCTATGGTGGTTTACGCAAAAACTACCCTCTTCATATTGGAAAAACAACCCCAATTTGTTAGCGGAAACTAAGCCCTGCAACAGCGGACGAAAAGCCACGTACGCATCGTTAAAATCCATTCTTTCGCTGTTGGGAAACTCTTGTTCAAGGTTGCCATAGCGTTCAATTACACGAACAATGTAGGCGGTGTTGTTAGTTTGAATAAATTCCGTTATTTTTGCAATAAACTGTTCTTCCAGATTTTTGAAAGCCTCGCCCAGTTTAACAAAGCGCTCGAAAGCGGTTTCGTATTCTATTAAAAAGCGTTCGGTAACTTCCAATGCACCTGTTTCTGTGCGGCGCACCATAAACGAGGGGTTAAATTCAGTTATTATGTAGCTATGTTCGTCGCCGCTGTTTGAGGAAGATGCTTTATAGTTGGTGTAAAAAGGCGTGTTAGAAATAATATCCTCAACGGTGTAATCTTCAAAGGTGGGTAAAACCATCGCCATAATAAGACCTCCAGTTTGGTTTATTTGTGGTGCTTATTTTTTTGTTTTTTTTGTATCAAAACTGCCCACGGTAATATTGGCATCGCCCAAAGTCGTTACCGAGCTGGCTTTTTTGTAGAAATAAATTGCGTTTTTAAGAATACCGTCAAATGTGTAATAATCGTCGGTTTCGGCTATGGGCAGTTCGACGGTTCTTTTTTGAAAGCCAGCTTTGTAAATAGCGGTAATAAGTTCTATGGTAATGCGGCCATCTTTGCCAGTTATATCGGGGCGAACGCCGTTTTGTAGGGCTTTTACTACGTTTTCTATTTGCCCAGTATGCCCCTCGTGGGTTAAATTCGGCATTGCGTTATACTTATCGGTTATTTCCTGCATAAGAGCGGTATTTTTTTTGGGAAAGCCGTTTGGCTGCGAGAGTTCGGCTTCAACGCTGAAAGGAGTTGTTATTTTGGCGTGTTCGCATTGCAGCGTTATACTTTGCCCCTCGCCGTGGTGCACCACCGAACTTGTAACTTCCGCCAGCGCGCCGTCCGCATATTTTAGTATCGCAAAAGAAATATCCTCAACTTCAGAGTTATCGTGCATAACGTTGGAAAGCACCGCCGTTACTTCGGTTGGCAAGCCGTTTTGTATCCAGTTTATCATGTCAATTTGGTGGACTGCGTGGTTAAGAGTTGGGCCGCCGCCCTCTTTTTCCCACAAGCCGCGCCACCATAAATCGTAATAACAATGCCCGCGCCACCACAGCGAATCCACGTGGGCGGCTCGCACTTTGCCAGCAATTCCGCTGTCGGAAAGTTCTTTTAGCTTGTAAACGGTGTCTCTAAAGCGGTTTTGTGCGATAATTGACATTGTAACGCCGTTTGCCTTTTCGGCGGCAAGCATTTCATCGCATTCTTTTAGGCAAGTTGCCATTGGTTTTTCCACAAGAACATTTCTACCTGCGTTCATGGAATTTATTGCAATTTCGGCGTGTGTATACGGCGGTGTGCAAACGTGTACCAAGTCAATTTTTAGGTCGGCTTTCAGCATTTCCTCGTGGCTACTAAAAACGGCGGCGTTATCCAACTTGTAGCGCACCTTTTTTTCTTCCGCCTTTTCTGGGAAAATATCCACCAAAGCAACAATCTCACAAATATCTTTCAGTTCCAAAATCCCAGCAATATGTAATTGCGAAATATTGCCAGTTCCAACAATAGCAATGTTTATCATTAAATTTCCTCCTCTTTCTAAATCAACTTCAAAACCAAAACCCAAAACCGTGGGGCGCCCGCCTGCCGGCGGGCAGGTGACCCGCTAATTTTTCTATTGTGCCTTAACGTTATCGTAATAAGTCAAAGATGCCTCATAATGTTCGGGGGTAAGTTCTGGGCAGTTGGCGTTTTGGCTTAGCCAGTGTCTTGCCCTAAAGCAGAGCATACATTTTGAAGTATAGGCGTTTTCTGGGGTAAAGCCTTGGTTTTTGGCGAATGTAAGCAGTTTTGTAATGCCGCCAGTTAGTAGTGCCTCGTAGGCGGGATAGGTGTTTTCTGGAACGCCGCTAACTATTTCGGCAAACGGTATTGCCATTCCTGTGCAGCCTGGCGGAATAAATTTGCCGTATAAATCTACGTGGAAGTGGTTTGTTGTTATAAGATGGCGGCACGGCGGCTGTTCTTCTAGTATATCGGATATTGGCTGCGGCTGCTCGTATTCGGCTTCTATGTTGATTGCACGGCCGCCCATGCTTAGCCCGTAACGTTTGGCTGTTTTGCGGATATAATCGGGCGACATTGCCTCTTCCAAATATTCTCTGTTGTGGGCTGTTGTGGGCGATACACGTGCCAACGATTGCAAAAATCGCTCTTGCCATAAAAAGTAGCCAAAATTATTTTGTCGGCACAGTTCCGCCAAGCGTAGCGGTAGTGCAAAAGGCACATATTCCGCATGAAACGGATCTAACGATATACATATAGTGTCAACATCAACGGATTCTAGGGCTTTTAAGTAACTTTTTACTTGTTCGGCGTTGGTTGCCCAAAATGCGTTGGTTTCCACGTAATCCACTTGAATATTGGCTTTTTGGGCTATTTTTAGCACCGTTATAAGCCCGTCAAAATCCAAAAAAGGCTCGCCGCCGCCTATGTGCACCGAATGACAGTTTCCCGTTGCCAATATTTCGCAAATTTCTGCGGCGGTTTCGGCAGTCATGTAATCGTCCGCCCGTGCAGGCGAACAAGAATACAAGCAATGTCGGCAAGCAGCGTTACATTGATAGTTTACCATAATTCCGCCATGAGTTAAACCTCTAAGTTTGTACATATTAGTTCACCATTGCTAAAAATGCCCCTCGCCATTTTATTTAGTTTTCAATTATAAGTATAACACACAGCAGAGCAAAATTCAACAACGGCTTTTACCTCCATTTATAATTTTTATAAGTTGTCTTAGTGTTGCAAATTTGTAAAAATTTTGCGATATTGAAAATATTGAAGTTGACAGCTAAAAGCAATAAATCAAAGTAAGTATCTACAAACATTATACAGGAATGGTGGAAAATTTGCAATTTTTTACGATAAATTTTCATAACGAAATTTTACGAAAAATTTTTAGAATAATTTTCAAAAAATTTCATAAAAATTTCAAAATAATTTTAGCAACAAAACAAAATCACGGGGCTTTTCAGAAAAGCCCCGTGATCCCAACCTTTACCACCCACATCAGTTAATAGTCAGTCTTACTATTAACTGAATAATAATAGTATAATACAAAAAAAATTGTTTGTCAAGTGTTTTGAAAAAAATTTTTTGAAAAATTTTTGAAAATTTTTTCAGCAATAAATAACAAAATAAAAATTTGACTATCTAACCAATATTTTTTGCCGCTGGGCGGCGGACAGGGCAGACGGGCGGCGGATTGGGAATGGTAAAACGGGCGGCGGATTGGGAATGGTAAAACGGGCGACAGATTGGGAATGGTAAAACGGGCGACCGTTTTCCCATTGCTGTAGGGGCAATCGTCTCGGTCGCCCGTTGTTTGCCCCGTTTCGATTTATAAATTTATCCGCTATTCACACAAATAAAATTTAACTTGACCGCCAGCAAAAAAAAGTGCATAATAAATATTGTAATAAAATATTATTCACAACAGTAAAATAATCTTAAAGGAAAGAGGGAGCAGCGTTGAAGTTAAGTTTTGAAAAAAAGACAGATTTTCCCGCTTGGGACGGCTTTACCGAAGGAATTTGGAACGATGAAGTTAATGTACGAGATTTTATTCAACTGAACCTTTCGCCCTATCACGGCGATGCAGCCTTTTTGACGGGTGCAACAGACCGCACAAAGCAACTTTGGTCGGAAGTGTGCGAGCTTACCAAACTAGAAAGCGAAAAAGGGATTTTAGATGCAGAAACAAAAATTCCCGCCTCAATAAATTCGCACGGGCCAGGTTACATCAATAAAGAACTGGAACAAATAGTAGGATTTCAGGCAGACAAGCCGCTAAAACGGCTTATAATGCCAAAAGGTGGCATAAGAGTAATAAAAAAAGCATTAGAACATTATGGATATTCGCTAGACCCTATTACAGAAGAAATTTATACTAAACATCGCAAAGCCCATAATGACGGCGTTTTTGACGCTTATACGCCCGAAATGTTGGCAGCCCGAAAATCTGGTATTATTACTGGCTTGCCAGATGCTTATGGTCGCGGCCGCATTATCGGCGATTATCGCCGCCTTGCTCTTTATGGTACCGAGTTTTTAATTTCTGACAAAAAAAGCCAGCTAGAACGCCTTAATGTACCCGTTTTTAACGAGGAAAATATTTTGTTGCGCGAAGAAGTTAGCGAACAAATACGCGCACTTAAACAATTAGCCGAAATGGCGGCATCGTACGGTTTTGACGTTACTGTGCCCGCCACAAACGCCAAAGAGGCAGTCCAATGGACTTACCTTGCTTATCTTGCAAGTGCCAAACAACAAGACGGCGCGGCAACCTCGCTGGGGCGTGTTTCGTCATTTTTGGATATTTACATTGAACGCGACTTGCAAAACGGCAAAATAACCGAATCTGAAGCACAAGAATTAGTCGACCACTTCGTTATGAAATTACGCTTAATCCGATTTTTACGCACACCAGAATACAACGCACTTTTTTCGGGCGATCCAACTTGGGTTACAGAGGCAATCGGCGGCATGAGCGAAAGCGGCGAAACTCTTGTTACCAAAAATTCGTACCGCTTTTTGCACACGCTATACAACCTCGGCCCAGCACCCGAGCCAAACCTTACTGTGCTGTGGAGCGTAAACCTGCCGCAAAACTTCAAAAGCTATTGCGCGCAATGCTCCATCGATACCAGTTCTATCCAATACGAAAGCGACGACCTTATGCGTGGGCATTGGGGCGACGATTATTCTATTGCTTGCTGCGTTTCCGCTATGCGAACGGGCAAACAGATGCAATTTTTTGGTGCAAGGGCAAACCTGGCAAAATGCCTACTTTACGCCATTAACGGCGGTCGGGACGAAAAAAGCGGGGTGCAAGTTGCACCCGAATTTGCACCCGTAACCAGCGAATATTTGGATTTTGACGAAGTTACTCGCAAATTTGACCAAATCCAGGAATGGCTGGCACGGGTTTACATCAACACGCTAAATCTTATCCACTATATGCACGATAAATACAACTACGAAAGCCTACAAATGGCGTTTCACGATTTGGAAATCTTGCGGACACAAGCCTGTGGCGTTGCGGGGCTTTCCGTTGTGGCGGACGCACTTTCGGCTATAAAATACGCCCGTGTTAAAACTATCCGCAACGAAGAGGGGCTTGTTGTGGATTACGAAGTTGAGGGTAGTTACCCTGCGTTTGGCAATAATGACGAGCGTGTGGACGGAATGGCTCATAATGTGGTGCAAAATTTTATGGAAAAATTGCAACGCCAAAAAACGTACCGCAACGCAATGCCGACCCTTTCGGTGCTAACGATAACATCGAATGTGGTTTACGGCAAAGTTACGGGCTCAACGCCCGATGGCCGCAAGGCTGGCGAACCGTTTGCACCAGGGGCTAATCCCATGCACGGCAGAGATACCAAGGGTGCGGTTGCATCAATGGCGAGTGTTTCCAAGTTGCCTTACGATTATTCTTTGGACGGCATTTCGTATACGTTTTCCATAATTCCCAAAGCGTTGGGCACAGAGCCGCAAAATCGCAAAATAAACCTTGTTGGGCTAATGGACGGCTTTTTCTACGACCATGGGCATCACATAAACATAAATGTTTTTGACAAGGAGACGTTGCTAGATGCAATGGAGCGACCCGAGCATTATCCCCAGTTGACAATCCGTGTTTCGGGTTATGCGGTCAACTTTGTTAAGCTAACGCGCGAGCAGCAGCTTGACGTAATTTACAGGACATTCCACGAGAGGTTATAAAATTTAATGACATACAACAGCGAATTAACTGGTTTTGTGCATTCAGTAGAAACGGCTGGTATGGTAGATGGGCCTGGCGTACGTTACGTGGTGTTTTTGTCGGGTTGTTCGTTACGTTGCAAATATTGCCACAACCCTGATACCTGGAAAGTCAACAGCGGCACAAAAATGACCATTGGCGAGTTAATAAAAGATATAAAAAAATACCGCTCGTACATGACGTTTTCGGGCGGCGGCGTTACGATAACAGGCGGCGAACCGTTTGTGCAATCGGATTTTTTGGTGGAACTTTTAACGGCTTGCAAAGCGAACGGATTTCACACAACGCTGGATACATCGGGCTACACGGACATAGCAACCGCCGAGCAAGCCTTAAAACAAACCGACCTATTGCTATTGGACATAAAATCGTTTAACGCCGAAACATACAAGCAGCTTACGGGCGTAGAACTAGCCAAAACGCTAGATGTACTAAAACTAAGCGAACAGCTGAAAATCCCAGTTTGGGTGCGTTTTGTGCTTGTGCCGAGCCACACCGATAATTTAGACGATATGCGCAATATGGCAAACTTCCTACAAAAACTCAACAATATCCAAAAAATAGACGTTCTACCTTTCCACAAAATGGGCGAATACAAATGGCAAGAAATAGGCAAACCCTACGAACTAGCCAACATTCAACCGCCCACCGCCGAACTGCTGGCTGTGGCAAAACAAATTTTAACTTTGTAGATAACTTCAAAACCGTGGGGGCAATGTCTGTTGGGGAACGGGCGACCGAGGACGGTCGCCCCTACAACAACGCCACCGTA
>WRKK01000357.1 GCA_009782245.1 Defluviitaleaceae bacterium
GCATAACAAAAGGCAAAGACGAACAAGCCCTCGAAACCGCATTTTACCTATTAGAACTCGGCATGGAACTTTCCACGGTAGCCGCCGCTGTTAAACGTCCTCTTAAATGGGTGGAAAACTTGATAGCTAAAAATAACAAATAATTTTCAACTGTAACGATAACAAAAACGATAACAAATTTTCTTGAAGAAAATTATAGTCTAATATAAAAAATACTAAAATACCTCTATACATATGCAGGGAGGAACTAGCGTGAAAACAATAAAAAAACTAGACAAACAACTAATAAATAAAATTGCCGCTGGCGAAGTTGTTGAAAGACCACTATCTATTATAAAAGAACTAACCGAAAATTCCATTGATGCAGGGGCTGGCGATATTACCATAGAAATAAAAGACGGCGGACTTTCCTATATTCGTGTAACGGACAACGGTAGCGGCATTGCTCCTGACCAAATTTCGCTTGCCTTTGAACAACACGCCACTAGCAAAATAGCCGATATTGACGATCTAACCAACATAAAAACGCTAGGTTTTAGGGGCGAAGCACTCGCCAGTATTTCAGCAGTTTCGCACGTGGAGATGGTTACTAAAAAAATTGGTGCAATAGCAGGCATACGCACAGAACTGCACGGCGGCACTATCGCCGATCGCAAGGAAATAGGCTGCGCCGAAGGTACTACTATTACCGTAACTAACCTGTTTTACAATACGCCCGCTAGGCTAAAATTCCTAAAAAAGCCGCCGCAAGAGGCCGCCTACATCACCGATCTAGTCCAACGTCTTGCTATTGGCTACCCTAATAAATCGTTTCGTTATATCCAAAATGGTAAAACTGTGGCAACCACCAACGGCAACGGCGACCTTAAAACAGTAATATATAACCTGCACGGCAAAGAAACCGCAAAAGGCCTTATCGAAATTACGCAAAACGCCACTCTGCACGGCTTTGTTGGTAAACCAGAAATTGCCCGTGGCAGCCGCAGTGGCGAAAACTTCTTTATAAACGGCCGCTACGTTAAAAGCGATATAATGCAAACCGCCCTGGAAGACGCTTTTAGAGGTCGCTTGCCTGTCGGTAAGTTTCCCGTGTGTGTTTTGTACCTAACCGTGCCAGAAGACGAAGTTGATGTGAATGTCCACCCAACTAAAATGGAAGTCCGCTTTGCTAACGACCGTGAAATTTATAACAATATCATCGCCGCACTAAACAAAACGCTCGGCGACAATATTCTTATCCCAGAAATACAGCAAAACCCTAAAAAGTACCCCGCATTTAACCTGCCGCCGCAACCAAAACCGCAGCAAGGCGTACTTCCTGGCATTTTACAGCAAAACCTGCAAAATATGCCAAACGAAAAATTACCGCCATCGCCCAAAACCCGCCAAATTGTAAAATTTGCCGATTTTACCGAAAACGCAAACTTTGCCAACAAAGTGGAAACGCTCGAAAATTCCATGAAAATGGACTTAAAAACGAGCGTAACAATGAATACTACCGAAACCGCCAAATTTACAGTAAACCCCGAAAAAACACCGCAATCTCAACTAGTAGCGGCGGAATCAACATCAAAATCAGAACCAAAATTAGAACCAAAATCAGCACCAAAATCAACAGCGGAATTTTCGCAAACACCCGCCAATAAGCTAAAATTTACCCTAATGGGGCAAATTTTCGGCACATATTGGCTGGCGGCAACAGCGGACGATTTGTTTTTAATAGACCAACACGCCGCACACGAACGTGTATTATATGAAGAAATTTTGCACAAACTAAAAAACGAAACGCATAAATCGCAGCCGCTGCTAGAGCCGCTAAAATTACAGCTAAGTCCGCAAGAAATAGCCGCAACCCAAGAATACAGCCAGTTTTTTGACGATTTTGGCTTTCAGTTTGAATTGTCGGATATATCAAAATCAACAAAATCAACGCCAAAATCAACGCCGCCAAAAACGCCCGTTACGCTTAACGTTACGGCTGTACCGCTTATTTTATCGGATTGTTTGGATTTTTCCTTTTTTGCCGAATTGCTAGAAAAATTGCAAACAGGTGCAGAAAACACGCCGCTACGCAAAATTTGCGAGGAAGTAGCCAAAATCGCCTGCAAAAAAGCCGTAAAAGCCAACGATAAAACCACCGAACCCGAAATAATTACCCTAATTACCCGCATTTTGGAATTGGATAACCCGTACTCTTGCCCGCACGGCAGACCAACCATCGTCAAATTAACCAAAACCGAAATTGCGAAAATGTTTAACCGAACATGATGGACTTAAAAAAAATAAAAAAGTTAAAAGAACAAAAAAATTTAATCGTCATTGCGGGTGCAACGGCAACGGGCAAAACAGCCGTTGCGGTAGAATTAGCCCAAAAATTAAATGGCGAAATAATTTCGGCGGATTCTATGCAGGTTTATAAGGGCATGAATATTGGCACGGCAAAGCCAACTATCGCCGAACGGGGCGGAATTATCCACCACCTGATTGATGTTGTTGATGTTGTTGACATTGCTGACCCCACAAAATCGTCGGAAAAATTTTCTGTTGCTATGTTCCAAAAATTAGCAAATCAAGCTATAATAGATATATACAACAGAGGAAAAATTCCAATATTGGCAGGTGGAACGGGTTTTTACATTAATGCTGTGATTTACGATAACACACTTGTACCCGAAAAATACAGCCGCAAAACGTACAACGCCCCGCCGCAAGCCTTGTACAAACAACTGCTGGCAGTAGACCCAATTTCGGCAGCTAAAATTCACCCAAACAATGTGCAACGTGTTTCCGCCGCACTAGCTTACTACGAAACAACGGGCAAACCAATATCCAGTTACACGCCCGCAAAAACGCCGCGCTACAACAACATAATTATCACGCTACACCGCGACCGCCAAGAACTTTACGCCGCAATAAACCGCCGCACCGAACAAATGTTCGCAAACGGCTTTTTGCAAGAAGTGCAAGACCTTTTAGACAACGGAATAACAAACAACACCACCGCTATGCAAGCAATAGGCTATAAAGAAGTAATTTCTTACCTAAACGGCGAATTTTCTTTTTCCGAAACTTTGGCTAATATTCAGCAAAACAGCCGCCGTTACGCCAAAAGGCAACTCACTTGGCTTAGACATCAATTAACAGATAGCCATTGCCTAAATGCCACCGAAACACCAAAAAAAACTGCTAATGCTTGCCTAAAAATCCTGAAAAATAGCTGGGTTGGGCAGCAAACATGGAGGAACTAATCATGGTAAAAAGTTATCAAGACATGGTACTAAACAAAGCAAGACGGCAAGAAATGCCAGTTACAGTATTTTTAACCAGCGGCTTTCAAATAAGGGGTATCGTCCGCGGTTTTGACAATTACGTAATTCTATTGGAATCGGAAAGTAAACAGCAGATGATCTACAAACACGCAGTGTCAACCATTATCCCCTTGCGACCGCTTTCGGGTATCATCGAAGCCTACAAAAAAATTGAAAACGATACCGAACCCGACGAATCAGAAGAAACTTTAGAATGAACCTTAGACTAACAAAATTATGAAAGAGAATAGCCTATGAAAAAAAACAGCAAATTCACCAACACAATGTCAACCGAATTGGACATAACAGAAAAAGCGGCTAATGTAGTAGATCAAGCCGAGTTGACCGTTTTTCCGTACATGGAAGAAGCCAGCCTAATAGCGGAATTTAACCAGCTGAAAGTGCTAGAAGCCATGCAACAAGCCAAAGTTAGCGATGCTCATTTTGCAACAGCAACAGGTTACGGCTACAACGACGCTGGTAGAGAAGTTTTGGAGACCGTTTATGCTAACGTTTTTCGGGCGGAGGCTGCGTTGGTTCGTCCGCAAATGGTTTCGGGTACTCATGCGCTGGCTGTCGCATTGTTTGGCAACTTGCGGCCTGACGATACGCTACTTTACGTTACGGGTGCTCCTTACGATACTTTACATAAAGTAATCGGAATACAACCAGCCGACGGCTCGCTGGCAGATTTTGGCATAAATTATCAACAAGTTGACCTTCTGCCAGACGGCACAATAGATTATACCAACTTAGCCGCTAAACTAGAAAAGCAGCCAATTAAAATGGCGGCAATACAACGTTCCAAGGGCTATGCGTGGCGGCGTTCGCTAACTATCGCCGAAATTGACGAAGTTATCCGTTTTATAAAAAATATTAGCCCCGCCACAATTTGTATGGTTGACAACTGTTACGGCGAATTTGTAGAATACACCGAGCCAGTCGAAGCTGGTGCAGACCTTGCTGTAGGCTCGTTAATAAAAAATCCAGGCGGCGGGCTTGCTCCTGTTGGCGGCTACGTGGTCGGCGCGGAAACTTATGTTAAAGCTGCCGCCGCGCGCCTTACTGCTCCTGGGCTTGCAATGGAAGTAGGCCCTACTTTAGGGCTTACTTCCGCACTATTGCAAGGGCTGTTTTTAGCACCGCAGGTTGTAGAGGGCAGTATTAGAGGGGCAATTATCGCCGCACGGGCTTTTGAAAATTTGGGTTTTGCCGTACTACCAACGTCAACCGAAAAACGTAGCGATATTGTGCAGGCAATAAAATTGGGTAGCGAACGGGCTATAATGGCGTTTTGCAGAGGTATACAGCAAGCCGCTCCCGTGGATAGTTTTGTTACACCAGAAAAAGCCGCAATGCCTGGCTATGCCCACCAGGTTGTAATGGCGGCGGGTGCTTTTGTACAAGGCTCGTCCATCGAACTAAGCGCCGATGCACCGCTAATTCCGCCGTATATTGTGTATATGCAGGGCGGTATAACCCGCTACCACGCCAAAATAGGCGTAACTTACGCTATAAAAAGCCTTATGCAAGCTAAAATTATAGACTAAAATCAGCTAAAATCAACGAATTAAAATTGACTAGAATAGGGGTATCTTAAATGTCCAACAGAATAGTAATAGCGGAAGATATGGAAGAAAACAGAATTATATTAGAGGCAATTTTAGGTGATGTGTACGATTTGGATATTGCCGAAGACGGCAAACAAGCCCTTGAAATACTGAAAAATAAACCGCATCCCGCATTGGTTATTTCAGATGTTATGATGCCCGAGATGGACGGCTTTGAACTGCTTGCCAATATAAAGGCGGATTCCGAGCTGTGCAATATTCCCGTAATTTTAATAACGTCCGTTGCCGAAGAAACCAAAGGGTTACAAGCAGGTGCAATAGATTTTATCGCCAAACCTTTTAACTCGGATATTGTCCGCTTGCGGGTTTCCAACCAAATCGAACTTTCCAGCTACCGTGAATCGCTAGAAATTATGGCGGATAAACGGGCGCAAGAACTAATTGCCGCCAAAGAAACTTTCTTGGAAACAATGGCAACAATGATAGAATACCGCAGTATAGAATCGGGTACGCATATCCGCCATATCCGCGAACTTACTGATATTTTGGTGCAGCATCTTACCACGCACCCCAAATATGGGCCAATTTTGCTACAAGGCAACCCTGCGACAATAGCCCAAGCATCGCCGTTGCACGATGTCGGCAAAATCGCCATTCCAGACCATATTTTGCTAAAACCTGGCCGCCTTACACCCGAAGAGTTCAAAATTATGGAAACTCACGCCGCTGTTGGTAGCGATATGATTTCCACAATGATGACCGACGGCAACCCAGACGAATATTTGCGACATTGTTACGATATTGCACGACACCATCACGAACGCTGGAACGGTAAGGGCTATCCCGACAAACTTGCTGGCGAAGATATTCCGCTATCGGCACGTATTGTTGCTATTGTGGACGTTTACGATGCTCTGGTTAGCAAACGCTGCTATAAAGACGAAATGTCCACCGATGCCGCTATGGCTATTATCCGCAAGGAAAGCGGCGTACACTTTGATGCCGAACTAGTAAAAGCAGTAGAAGAAATTGAGCATAAGTTTAGGAGTGTTTACCAATAATGTCAGCAATGTCAGTAATGTCAACCAAAAAATCAGCGGAAAACGCAACTGTTTCTAATAAGAATCAGACCATAGAAAATCAGACCATAGACACCACAAGCATTAAAATACCCACAAAACGCCTGTTATTGCGGGCTTTTGTGCAGTCCGATTTACAAGATTTTTATGAATACGCCTCTGTGCCGAATGTGGGCGAAATGGCTGGCTGGCCGCACCACAAATCCATTGCCGAAAGCCAAGAAATTTTGGATATGTTTCTGCAAGAAAAAAACAATTTTGCACTATACCACACGCAGGACAAAAAAGTGGTAGGTTCGTTGGGTTTGCATGGTTCGTGGGCAAACAAAAAAGAGCAGTACAAAGGGCTAAAAATTGCCGAGATTGGCTATGTTTTGGCAAAAAATTATTGGGGACAAGGTTTAACAGCCGAGGCAACGCAAGCAGTAATAGCCTACTGTTTCGCCAATTTGGACTTTTACGCACTAACCTGCTGTCATTTTCTGGAAAACCATCAATCGCAACGAGTAGTGGAAAAATGCGGCTTTGTGTTTGCACAGCAGTCAAAATATCACGCTAAATTATTGGATAAATATTTTGACGAACGGCAATATATTTTGTTGAACAATTTGAAAAGTTAAAACCGTGGGGCTCTGCCCCACACCCCGCAAGGAGCGCGCCCCTTGACCCGCTAAATTTTTATGCTAAGTTGTCGCCTGTTTTTTCTTTATTATATCAGCTTTTTTCAAGTTGAATGAGTATAGAAATATTATCGTAAAAAATTGTGAAAATATTCAAAAAATTTTTGCAATTTTTTTTGCACATTTTTTTAGATTACAAATTTTCGCATATATTTTAGCGGGATAACCGCATAAAATCGGGGAATTGCGGCGATTTTTGTTTTTCTTGAAACGGAAAATAAAAAAATAAAATTTTCAAATTTTAATTTGTATTTTCCGAAAAGTAATGTTATAATTTTAGTATGGTAAAAGTGATTTTTACCCAAAACCCTGAAAGGATGTGAATTGATGTTATGTAATACAGCAGTTTTTTATGATGTAGAAAACTTAACAATCCCGTTTAAGGCGAATGTGAACAAAACTCTGAAATTGGACGAAATTTATTATCGCATTTTGGAGCTAGAGGAAATATCCGAAATTTCTGTGCAACGGGCATACGCCGATTGGGCTATACAAATCAACCGCAATTTACGCACCTATATGCTGCAACTTGGCATAGAAGCTGTGCAGATATTTAACACAAACCAAAACGATAGAGTTAAAAATGCGGCGGACGTTAGCCTTATTATTGACGCTGTGGAACTTATCCTAAAACAACCCGAAATTGAAAATTATGTTATTGTTTCGGGCGATGGAATTTTTGCGTTCCTAGCGAAAAAATTACACGAACACGGCAAGCGGGTTATAGGCTGTGCCTTTGAACATAACGCAAATATTATTTTCAAAAATGCTTGCGATGTGTTTCTTTCGTTGGATAAAACCGACCAATCGCTTAATTCCGCCATTAAAAACCTTTACAAAGGTACATTAGTGGAAAACGCCGCTCCAGAGCCAGAAACGCCAAGAGAGGAACGAACAAGTATTTTGCTGCCGCCGCGGGTTACTAGCCCGCCACCAACGCCAACCGTGCCTGCCGCGCCCGCACCGCTTGTTGCCCCGCAAACAACTTCCGTTTTAACCAACACGCCAAAGGACGTTAAAATTCCCAACAAGTTGCCTAACAATAAATTCTCGGAAGGATTGGTTAAGGCGGACATTCCTATTTGGAAAAAATCTAACGATTTATCGGGTACGCTGCACATTATTAAAAGAATGTTAAACGCCTGTCTTAACGCAAGCAGCGATGAAACCGAACTGGATATTTCATTGTTCAAAATTTACGTTGACCATTATATACCAAGTTTTCGGGTTAAATATTACGGCTTTAGACGTTTTGGCGAATTTATGCGGTTTTTTGTTACCGCATCGCCTTATTGCCTTATTGTCGCTGAAGAAACCGTGCTGCGCCTCGCCTACCGTGGTACGCCGCTTAGCGAAAATGATTCCATTATGGACGATATTGAGGGATTAGTTTTTACACAAATTGACGGCACAAAACACCCCACGCTATTCAATATTGCCGACGGCGTTTCGTTTACCTTTGAAATTGTTAGCAACCTGCCTAGCAAATTTAAGGCATCTGCCCAAAAACAAGGCGTGTACACTTCGCCGCTATTCAAGAAAACGGAAGAGCCACCAAAAGAACCTGAAAAAGAACTAGAAAAAGACTCGGAAAAAGAATCCGAAAAAGAACTAGAAAAAGAGCCAGAAAAATCAGCCGAAAAAGCAAAAGAGCCCGAAAAAGAAACGAAAAAACCAGTTGCAAAACCAGCGGCTAAAACAGCGGCAAAACCAGCTACCGCCAAAACAGCCGCAAAATCAACCGAAGTGGATAACTCTGCTGTGCCGATAAAATCGCCAGCTTATTTGGACGAAACGCCAATGACTTTCCGCAAAAGAATGCGTAATACGTTCAAAGAGTTAGCCAAAAACAACAGCCTTACTAGAAAAGAGGTTGAAAACCTGCTAAGCGAAGCCTATGTTAAAGAGGCGTTTGGCATAAAAAATACAATCTTCAAAATACTAGATGAAGACGGCGACCTAGAAGCACAACGTGTCGCTAACAACCGCATCAAATATTGGAAAGATAAATTTGTGTTTAATGGAAAAACTTACTTAATCTACAAAGAATGGACGGAAATCCCGCATAAAGTCCGCTTTGAGGCATGGATTAAAGAAAGAGACTTCCATAAAAAAGCATAAAAAAAGCCAATCAAGGCTGAATCTTAAAATTATGGCTTTGTGCCATTCGCCATTGTTTCAAGGCTATAAAAAAGGCTATAAAAAAAGCTATAAAAAAGGCTATAAAAATAGAAAAACAGAACCGCAAAATTTTTCAGCCTTGATTGGCATAACTTGATTGTCATAAAATCTTAAAATATCAAAAATAACCCGAAATTACAGAGCAACCGAGAGGAGGACGGCGTTCTTTTCCCATAACTATCCGCAATCAGCGCCAAAATATATGAAATTACTAATTGTGCCAAAACCCGTTTTAAGTAGCGATTTAGCCGTTATGTCTTACTGCTTTCGCTACCAGCGGGGCGGCGAATATCTAGCCGATCAGTATCAGGCCCGTTTGCTAGACGGCATTGTTAATTTGCCCTGCCTTACTGTTTTGGAAGATGTTGGGCTAGACGGCTTTACTAACGGCGAACCGCTTTTTGTTCCCATTAACCATTTTACACTGCTCGCCGACGTTACACGACAATGTAGCCAACCGCCCGAAAAAATTATCTTCCTATTAGATAGCCACATTCCAGTAGAACCATTATTTATTGACTGCATTACAAAGTTGAAAGACCTGGGTTTTCGCTTTGCCGTTGAAGATGTGAAAAATTACGATACCATGAAACCCATCATCGAACTATGCGATTTCATTTTTATCAGCTTTAAGTACAACACGGAACAAAGTGGCACGCCGTACCAAGCCGTTATGAAAAAATTTCCCAAATTGACGTTTATAGCATCGGAGGTAAACGATATTGAAGTTTTCAAAAAAATTAGAAACGTAGGCTTTTCATTTTTTGAAGGACGTTTTTATAACCTGCCGCTAACCTACGGTCAAAACACTATAGCGCCAATAAAAGTCAACCGTATCCAGCTGATAAACCTTGTTCGTGAAGAGGATTTTGCAATAGAAGAAATTGTTAAAATTGTGGGGCAAGATACCGCACTAACAATTTCGCTGTTACAGTTGGTAAACTCGCCTTATTTGGGACTTTCGCAGAAGATTAGTAGCTTGCAACAGGCGGGTGCATTGCTAGGGCAAAACGAACTACGCAAATGGGTTACAACCGCCACAACCGAGTTGCTTTCCGAAGATAGACCCGACGAACTAACGCGCCTTTCGTTAATACGGGCAAAATTTGCCGAAAACCTTGCAACTAGCTTTGAAATGGGGATTCATGCTCAATCGCTGTTTCTTATGGGATTATTCTCTGTGCTGGACGTTGTCCTGGAAATGCCCATGGAAGAGGCATTGAAAGTTATCGTTGTCTCCAAGGATATTCACGAGGCGCTGGTTGCTGGCACGGGCAGTTTTTTTCCTATACTAAATTTTATGATGGCATACGAATCGGCACAATGGAGCGAAGTCAACCGTCTTATGGCACTACATAACCTCGATATTGAACGTGTATTCGCCTCCTATATAGAAACTATCCGCTGGTATTCAAGCATTACTTCCCTTGTGGTAGAAGAAGAACAGCGATAATATCAACTATATCAACAATATCAATAATATCCAACAAAAGCGAAAAACGCACAAAATTAAGGGTGTGTGGGCAAATTTTAACGAACATTTTTTCGTAACATGATAAATTTGTCCGCACATCAGAAATATCGGAACGGGCAAACAGCAGAAACGGTAGAAAGTGAGGTAGCAGTTGAAAATACTAACAAAAGAAAAAATATACAGCGGCCCTATATTTGATTTAACGCACCAAACAATAGAACTTCCCAACGGCGAAACGGTGCAGCGAGATGTGTTGATTCACAGCGGTGCGGCAATGATTATAGCGGTAACAAACGAGGGCAAGCTAATAATGGTACGCCAGCACAGGGCTGGCACAAATGCAATGACGCTGGAATTTCCCGCTGGCAAGCTAGATCCGCCAGAAGAGCCGCAAGATTGTGCCATACGTGAACTAGAAGAAGAAACAGGCTACAAAGCCAATAAAATAAGGCTGTTGCTGAAACTCTTCCCCGTTGCGGCTTACTGCACCGAGCAAATAAGCGTGTTTTTGGCGGAAGACCTAACGCCTGGCAAAACTGCTCCAGATATGGACGAATTTGTAGAAATTGAAATATACACGCTTGACGAACTACTGAAAATGCTAGAAAACGGCGAAATTATCGACATGAAAACCGTAATGGGCATTTTGTACTACGCACGGTTGGTTGGTAAATAAAAAATGTCCCCAAAAAAGAAGTAATATCAGAATTGAGAGGTGTAACAATGGCAGCAGATGGAATGAATTATGCGCCAAAAGGCAAACCAAACCCCGTTGTAAAAGCGGGAGAATTTGTTTTTGCGGCAGTTGGCTTAGATCACGGTCATATAGGCGGAATGTGCAACGGGCTTATCGAAGCGGGTGCAACGCTGAAATATATTTACGATACCGATGCAGATAGGCTGGCGAGGTATTTGAAAGAATACCCAACGGCAAAGGCGGCGGCAAGCGAAGAAGAAGTTTTGAACGATCCAGAAATAAAATTAATAGCAAACGCTGGAATCCCGTCCGAACGCTGTGCAACGGGCTTGCGGGCAATGCAAGCGGGTAAAGATTATTTTACCGACAAAGCCCCGCTAACAACTTTGGAACAACTGGCACAAGCCCGCGAAACTACCCAAAAAACAGGCAAAAAATATGCGGTGTATTATTCCGAACGACTGCACGTTGAGGCGGCGGTTTTTGCAACGGAACTTATAGCGGACGGTGCAATAGGTAAAGTTGTGCAAACTATCGGAATGGGTCCGCATAGGGCAAACCCCAGTTGGCGGCCTAAGTGGTTTTTTGAACGGGAACATTACGGCGGCATTTTGTGCGATATTGGCAGCCACCAAATAGAGCAGTTTCTGCACTATACAGGGGCAAAAAGCGCCGAGATTGTCATGGCACAAGTGGAAAACTATAACAATCCGCAATATCCAGGGCTGGACGATTTTGGCGATTGCAAATTGTTGGCAGATAACGGTGCAACGGGCTACTTTAGGGTTGACTGGTTTACGCCAGACGGGCTTTCCACCTGGGGCGACGGCCGCACTTTCATACTAGGCACAGACGGCTACATAGAAATGCGAAAATATGTTGATTTTGCCAGAAGTAAACAAGGCGGCAACTTGTATCTAGCCAACCACAAAGTAGAGCAATATTTTGACGTAAACGGAAAAGTTGGACACCCGTATTTTGGGCAACTAATATTGGATTGCCTTAACCGCACAGAAAACGCAATGACCCAAGAACACGCATTTTTAGCGGCAGAATTATGTGTAAAAGCACAGATGATGGCGGAAAAGGCTAAGGGGATTGTTAGGCAGTAGAATTTTTTGTACACATTAAAAATGCGAACCAGTAGTTGGAAAATTTTGTTTGAAAAAACGTAGGAGCGACCGTTTGCCCCCAACCAACGAGGGGGGCGTTGGTGTTGGGGGTTTCACAACGGGCGACCGACCCGCCAGCGTAGGGGCGACCGTCCTCGGTCGCCCGTTTGCCCACCTGCTGGACGGGCAGATCCCCAACCATTCCGATACAAACTAAATCAAGAAATATTTTTTAATATTGACAACCTAACATTTGCACACACAAAAAAATATGTTATAATTAAATCAATACCGTATTGCAGTAAAATGCGATGCAAATAAAACATAATAGAATAAAAGAGGTGTGCAATGATTAGAATTTTAACCGACACGGGCAGCGATATTACCCACTTGGGTGCGCCCGCACTGGGCATGGAATCTGTCGAACTTGACATTAAATTTAACGAGTTTGAATACGATTACCGTAACGATCCCGAGTTCAAAGTTTTTTACAGCAACCTGGAACGCGCCAAAGATTTACCTAGCACAAGCCAAGTAAACCCTAGCCAATATTTGGAAGTTTTTAACGATGCCAAGGCAAAAGGCGATGAAGTGCTAGTTGTAACCCTTTCTGGCGGTATAAGCGGAACGTACGCTTCCGCTAAAATGGCACAAGAAGAATGTGATTACCCTGGTATTGTTGTTGTGGATTCTCGCAACGCTATTATTGCCCAACGTGTTATGGCGGAACACGCCGTAAAAATGCGGGACGAGGGCAAAGATATACTAGAAATTGAAAAAGTTTTGGTTGACGTTAGCCAAAAAATGTGCCTTACAGCCTGTCTCGACACGCTAACCTACCTTAAAAAAGGCGGCAGAGTTCCACCCGCAATGGCAATTATCGGCAATGCAATAAAAATTAAACCCGTTATTGCTATCATAGAGGGCAAAGTTGAGGCCATCGACAAAGTCCGTGGTACACAAGCAGGTATGCGTGCCATCTGGGATAAACTAGAAAAAGACGGCTTTGACGAAAATTGGCCTATCTGCTTTGGACACACCAACAGCGAAGAACGTGGACGGGAATTTATGAACGAAACCGTAAAAAAATTTGGCATTAAAGAATCTAAAATGTACCCCGTGGGCGGCGTAATCGGCACTCATACTGGCTCGGGTGCTATTGTTGTAACTTACGTGAAAAAATCGTAAAAAATCGTAAAAAATAAATAAAAAATTAAAATAAGTAAAAAAATTTTTTGCACGGCTTGCCTAGCAAAAATTAAAAAATATTCCGTCTTGCCCTTGTAAGGCGGATTTTTTTGTCATTAAATTGTAACCAAAATTTAATATTTCAAAAAAATTATGTCGCAAAAAACACTTGCACAAAAAAATAGTTTGTGTTATAATTTTATTGTTCAAAAACATTAGCAACTTGCGTGGATATTTTGGGTCGCCCATTTTACACTAAAACTAAACCCCAACCGCATTTTGCATTATGAAACGGAGGAGTTTTTGTAATGAAGAGATTTTTAGCAGCAACTGTGTCTGCGATTGTCCTTTTTGCGGCACTGGCCAACCCGTTACCCGTATTTGCCAACGACATCAGCATTGACGGCGAAACCAGAACCTTTGCGACCGCTACTGTGGTAAACGGCGTTATGCTGTTTCCCGTGCGCGAGGCTTTTGAGGGCCTTGGCTTTACTGTAGGTTGGGACGGCGCTACAGCACAAATTACGCTAACAAGAGGCGATGATTCTGTATTATTGTCCGTAGGTAGTGCAACTGTTACCTTAAACGGCACAGATACCGCCATCGAAGCACCTGTGCAAATTGTTCAGGACGGCATTTCTTTTATGCCACTAGCTACTGTTCTTACTGGATTAGGCTACAATGTTGTTACCGACACTGTTGCTGTGGTTCAACCAGAACCAGAACCACCAGTGGTTGAAGAGCCACCTGCACCAGTAGTTGAAGAACCCGCACCTGCTCCCGCAGGCGATGTTACTACTGCAACTGTTACAGTAGATGGCTACATTGGTCCAATTACTGTGCAAGTTTCCTTGCAAGACAACGTTCCTGTTGCAGTTGAGGTTGTTAGCCACACCGAAACACCACCATTCTTTGCCATGGCAGAACCTAGCACTTCTAACGCTATCGTTGCCGCTGGCACTTGGGAGGGCATTGTTGCTGCTGACGTAGCAAGCGGTGCAACCGTTACTGGTCAAGCTATCATCGATGCTGTGCGCCAAGCAGTTGAGGGCGTAGCACCTGTTGTTGACGAACCCGCAGTAGAAGAACCTGCTGTAGAAGAGCCAGCTGCAGAAGAACCTGCTGACGAAGTTGCAGAAGAACCTGCTGACGAAGTTGCAGAAGAACCCGCTGACGAGCCAGCAGAAGAAGTACCAACAGATGTTGAACCGCAAGATATGCCAACCGTTGACGTTTTAGACGGCGTTAGCATACAAACTGTTACAGTTGACGGCTATATTGGCCCAATTACTGTACAAGTTTCCTTGCAAGGCAACACGCCTTTTGCAGTTGAGGTTGTTAGCCACACCGAAACACCACCTTTCTTTGCTATGGCATCGCCAGCAACTGAAGATGCTATTGTTGCCGCTGGCACTTGGGACGGTATTATCGCCGCTGACGTAGCAAGCGGTGCAACCGTTACTGGTCAAGCTATCATTGATGCTGTACGTGAGGCAATCGAAAACGTAGAAGTACCATTGGTTACAGAGCCACCAGAGGGCGTTGCAGTTTCAGAACCTGAACCAGACGAAGAAGTTGCAGAAGAACCCGCTGACGAAGTTGCAGAAGAACCCGCTGACGAAGATGCAGATGAACCCGCTGACGAAGATGCAGAAGAACCAGCAGACGAACCCGCTGACGAAGTAGCAGCAGAAGTTGGCGAAAACGGTTTACCAATCGCAACAGCAACGTTTACACCTGGTGTACAAACCGTTACTGTTCCTGGTTGGCAAGAGGCACCAATGACGGTAGAAGTTACTTTTACCGAAAACCAAATAACGGACGTTGTTTTAACTGAACATGGCGAGTCCATGTACGGCTCTGGTTGGGCGTTCCGTGCATTACCTGGCGTACCCGATCAAATCGTTGTTCGCCAATCTACACAAGATATTGACGCTTTCACGGGCGCAACAGTTACTCGTGATGCCGTTATCGCCGCAGTTGAAGAGGCTATCACTTTGGCAGGAGCAGATCCCGCTGATTTAGAACCTCAATTTATTACAGAACCATTGCCAGGCGATTTGTTTATTCCTGGTTTTGTTGAAGTTACCGTGCCAGCCAACACTATGGCGTTGGACGGCAGCCCAATAGTTGAGGGCGAACCAAGAATTTTGTACAGTTTGGACACCGACATGAACTTGCGTATCTCGTTTGGTAGAAACGAATTTCATGTGCATTCTGGCGGCGCATTTGGCTTAGGTCAAGGCGGCGGCGGACACGGCGAATCCGTTACCGAGGCCGGCGGCATTAGCGGCGGCACATGGGGCGGCTGGTGGTTTAGACAAACTGTAAACCATCAAGTAAACGACAGACAAACCACCCAAGGCATCGACATCTTTACTGGTGCAACATATTCAGCCGCAGCTATAATTTGGGGCTTGGAGCAAGGCATGATTCAACAAGGTGGCGACCCTGCCGCAGTTACAGGCAGAGATTATCCGCTAACACAAATTCAACGTAACCCAACCGCCGAGCCAGATGCACCATTCTTCGTGCCAGGCGTTTACACCGTTACTGTTGACGGTTATATCGGACCTATTGAAATTAGAGTTACCCTTGACCGCACAAACGTACGCCGCATTGAAATCCTTTCACATACCGAAACAGAAGCCTTCTGGGATATGGTTTGGGGTGCACCTGCCGATAACGTTATCCGTGATGCTATCTTCGAAGCACAATTTGCTGGCTTAGACGACATTGATTTAGTTACGGGCGCAACTTACTCGTCTGCGGCTATCATCGAAGCAGTACGCCAAGCAATAGAACTAGCCTGGATTGACTAATTGACTTAAATCTGACTTGAATCTGACTTTAATCGGACTTTAATCTGACAAAAAAAATCAGATTAAATCAGATTAACCCAGGCAAAAAATCAGAACAAACTAATAAAATAACAGCCTAATAGGCTTGTGGGGAACAGCTGCACTCGCTGAGCGTAGTTGTTTCCTACATTTTTGAGGAGGGCAAAACCCACTTTGAGTAAAAAAATTGTTGTTTTAGGAGCGGGATATGCAGGAGCATTAACCGCAAAAAAGCTGGAAAAAAAGCTGAAAGGTCAAGATGTTGACATCACGATAATCGATAAAAACCCGTTCTTCACGATGTTAAGCGAACTGCACGAAGTTGCCGCCTGGCGCGTGGAAGAAGACAGCATACGCATCGACCTTAAAAAAATCTTTGCTGGTCGCAACGTGAATGTTGTGCTAGACAACATTGTTGAAACCGATTTTGAGCAAAATAAAATTACGGGCAAAGTAAACACTTACGAGTACGATTATTTGGTTATGGCATCTGGCTGTAAATCCACATATTGGGGCGTTCCAGGTGCTGAAGAACATACTTTCCCGCTATGGTCTTACGATGAGGCGGTAAACCTTAGGCTACATATTTATAATATGTTCAGCAGCGCCGCTCGCGAACTTGACCCCAAAAAACGCAAAGCGTTACTTACTTTTTATGTTGTAGGTGCGGGTTTTACTGGCGTTGAGATGATTGCCGAACTCGCCGAGTTTGTTCCTATCATCTGCCAAAAATTCCATATCGATACAAACGATGTCAGCCTAAATTGCGTTGACGCATTAGATAAATTGTTGCCGTTTATGCCCGATAAAGCCATTAACAGGGTAGCGAACAGGCTAAAAAAACTGAACATAAACCTACAGCTAAACTCCAACATAACAAACGTTACCGCCGAAAGCATTACATTTGAATCGTCCGCCCTTAATATTCAGTACCAATCGGGCGGCGGTGCAAAGGTTGACACCACAAACAAAGATAACAACAAAGTTACAATCACCGACGAAACCTACACCGTTATTTGGACAGCGGGCATCGAAGGTTCCGATATTGCCCTGCATTCCGAGGCTCGTTTGGGACACGTACCACGCTCCCGCGGGCGTATTCAAACCGACAAATATCTCCGTTCTATCAACCACGCAAACGTATACGTTGCAGGCGACAACACGTTCTACATTCCCGAGGGCGAGGAATGGTCTGTTCCGCAGATGGTGGAACATTGCGAGCATTGCGCACCGCTTATCGCCGCAAACATAGTTGACCAAGTCAACGGCAAAGAGCCAACCCACGAATATAAGCCGCAATTCCACGGCTCGATGGTTAGCGTTGGCGGACGTTACGCAAGCGCCCACGTTGGAATGCCTGGCAAGTTTTTTGTGTTGCCGTCGCTTTTTGCGATGCTGTCAAAACACGCTGTGGCAATGCTTTTCTTCCTGCACCTTATCGGCTGGAACAAAATTTTTGCCCACGTAAAAACGCAATTTTTCACAATACGCAACCGCCGCAGCATTTTGGGCGGACATTTTTCCAACCGTTCCGCTACGTTTATGACTGTTCCGCTCCGAATATGGATGGGCGGTTATTTGATTTATTACGCATACGTGCGGTTCGTCTACGATTGGCTAAATACGCCCGTTCTAGCCGATACAATACGTAGCGTTGCCAACGAATTTCGCCCCGTCTTTATGATACCGTACACACACATTCCCGCAGAAATCAACTTTATGGGCTCTATCCGTTTTTCAACCACAATGGGCGGCAGCGGCCACAGTATTTTCTGGCTACAAACCACGCCTGTCAGCTGGTTTATCGAAACTTTCGTTATCGCATCTACTAACATGGAAATTTTCTGGCAGACGTTTATTGTGCTGTTCTGTTTGCTTATCGGACTGGCACTAATGGGCGGCTTTTTGACAACTTTAGCGTCAATCGCCACAATGCTATACACCATCGGCTTACTACTTATCACAGGGCTACCAATTTACTACGCTTGGCTGGTTGTCGCCCCGCTGGTATTCATATTCTCGGGTGCAAACCGCTCGCTTTCGCTTGACTACTACTTTATACCATGGTTCAACAAAAAGTGGAAGAGCCTTGGCTTTGTGAAAAAATTGTATATTTTTAATGATTAGAATGCTGAAAACGCTGAAACCGTGGGCGTTGCGGATATTTATTTATTTATTTGTTTATTTATTCAGCGAAAAACTCCACGGTTTTAGCCTTTTAAGGAGGAACTTAATTTGGCAAAAATAATTTCAATTATTGCTGGCTTGGTTGTTTTGGCAGTTGTTGCTGTTTTTGTTGTGTTGCCGCTGTTTGGCACATTGGACGAAAGCATTTGGACACCTGACCCACCCGCCGCAATACCGATTGCTGCAATAGATGGCGTTTTGCCGCTTACCGAGGGTACTTTTTCGGGAACTAGCCCCAACGGGCGTTACGGCGACATGAGCCTTGATGTTGTGGTTGACGTAACTGGGCGTATCGTGGATATTATTATCACGGAAATTAACGAAACGCCTAGCTTTGCCGACCCCGCCCTTGCACACCTTATTCCCGCTATACTCGCCACACAATCTACTGGCATTGACACTTTCACGGGTGCAACGGAAACTTCGTACGTACTTTTTGAGGCGGTTGAAGATGCACTTGTGAGCAACGCTGGCGTAACTTTGGCAGAACTCCGCGCGGGTCCAGTTGGCGGAGCCGCCCCCGCATTGCAGTTTACACCAGGTACATTTTTGGGCATCGGCCCAGACGGCTGGAACAACGATATTCACGTGGAAGTAACTTTTACCAATACTGCTATCGTTTCCGTTGAGGTAGTTTTCTCGGAAGATACCGCTAGTTTTGCCGACCCCGCCTTTGCGGCGTTGATTCCTGCTGTATTGGCGGCACAATCCGCTAATGTTGACACTTTTGCGGGTGCAACTATTACGGCGGACGCTTTCTTGGCAGGTGTGCAACACGCAATCGACCAATCCACCGCTGGCGTTCCAGATGCACCGCCACCGCCGCCGCCAGCCCCCGAACCAGAGCCAGAGCCAGAAGAAGTTGAAGAACCAGTTGCGGTTGAATCCGATGAGGTTGTTGCTGTAACTGTTGAGGGCTACATTGGGCCTATGACCGTTGAAGTCTCGTTCTTGGGCGGCGTTATTGTAGCTGTCGATGTAGTGGAACATTCCGAAACGCCAATGTTTTTTGGCATGGTTGTGCCTGGTCTTACCGATGAAATCGTTGCGGGCAACACTTACAATGTAGACACCGTATCGGGTGCAACGTATACTGCCGATGCAATAATAGAGGCAGTAAGGCAGTCGATTCACGGCGCACCTGAAGAAGTCGCCAATGGCGAAGAGCCTGACGAAGTTGAAGACGAAGAAGAACCCGCCATCGAAGAAGACGAGCCAGCCGACGAACCCGAACCCGAGCCAGAGCCAGCCGACGAACCCGCCGACGAGCCAGAACCCGCCGCTCCCGCAGGCCGCTTTACACCTGGCACGTACACAGCAACTACCGAGGGCTACATTGGTCCAATTACGGTATCCGTTGTGTTTAACGAGGACAACATAGTTAGCATTACAATAACAAGCCACGAAGAAACCGAAGCGTTCTTCAACTTTGTGGTGCCGTCATTTACCGATGCCATAATTGCGGCACAAGATACCGCTGGCATAGATACAGTAAGCGGTGCAACGTATACGGCAGAGGCTATCCGAGATGCCGTAAACAATACCATTGCACAAGCATCTAATTAAAAAATGACTAGAATAATTTTAGACGAACGAACACCAAAAAGGTTGACAATCAGTGCGGCGCGCGAACATTCCGCCGCACTGATACAAAAATTATTTGCGAACACGCCCAAGCCGATTCGCCCGATAACGGAGCATTTGGCGGCAGCCCAAGGAAAGGGCGTTCGCACCGCCGTTTTGCTGGCGGCGGCATTAGATGAATCCGAGCAAGTGCCAAGAGAAACGATTTTAGCCGCAACGGCAATCGAACTGTTTCACATGGCAACTTTGGTGCATGACGACGTTATCGACGATGCGGCATCACGGCGCGGAATTGCGAGTATTCACGCAAAATTTAGCAAAAAAGAGGCTATAATTTGCGGCGACTATCTTTTTTGCGTGGCAACTTCCACGGTGTCAACCATTTACGAACCTTATAAGGACTTTGTTATGAAATTTGCCACGGCGATTGAGCGGGTGTGCCTTGGCGAATTGCGGCAATATGCCAATAATTACAATATGAACATGAATCTGCAAGAATATTTGCGGATAATTCACGGCAAAACGGCGGCGTTGTTCTTTATTTCGGCGTATGCGGGTGCACTAATCGGCGGCGCAGACGAGCGGCAAGCGAAGAAAATTGGGCGAATCGGCACATTTTTGGGTATGATTTTCCAAATTTTGGACGATTGCAAAGATTATATGTTAGACGAATCGCAAGCACTAAAGCCCACAAAAACGGACATTGCACAAGGTGTAATTAACCTGCCAATGTTAATGGCACTCGCCAAAGAGCCAGCCTTGCGAATAGCCAATCCCACGGATTTGCTAACGGTTGACCGTTTGGTCAATGACGTGTATCGGCTAAACGGCGTAAACGATGCCATTGTAATAGTAGAAAAATATGCAAAAAAAATACATAACACAATAGCCACGCTAGGCAACGCCCCAAAACAAGCGGCTTTGCAGGCTTTGCTGGACAGCCAAATTAAAGTTGCGGAGAGTTTTAAGCTATGAAAAATACGAAAGGCATGGAAAATACGGAAAATATGGATAATTCAGAGGACAAAAAAAATAAGAAAAATGCGGATAACAAAATAGTTGCTGAGCAAAAAAAACGTGCAATTATCGCCAAAAAGGATATAGTAATAATATCGGCGGTGCTGTTAGTGGGATTTGGGCTAATGGCTGCATGGTACGTGTACAATCGTCCGTCAGCGGCAACGAATATTTATGCAGAAATTACTCATAACAACATTACAGAAACCGTTTACCTAGGCGAAAATAGGCAATTTTCGCTAGATGCCGCACCAACGGTTATATTTGAGATACGTAACGGCGAAATTGCGTTTGTGATGTCGGATTGCCCCGATCAGATTTGCATACATTCTGGCTTTTTGGGGCGACCAGGGCAAACGGCGGCTTGCTTGCCTAATGGTGTAATTATGTTTATTGTCGCTGGGCAGCATGGGCATGAGCATGACGATGATGACGGGTTTGGGGATTTGGATATATTTATACATTAGGGGTTGACAAAATGAATGAGGAGTTAAACATTTGGTTAAAAACTGGCGAAATCAGCAAAGCCATAAACCCCGAAAAGCAAGGGCGACATTATGTCAACCACGAAAATTATATCGATGGCAGAAGTTACCTGTTTGACTGGGTTGACCCGCAGGAATTGGTTGACAAATATTGCGGTACGGGCGAAATACCGAAACACGAAAATGGAAATTGGTATCACCAAGAATTTGTATCTGTGGGCGAAAATATCGGTGTTTGCATTGACCGAAAAACTGGCGAAAAAACCGTTACCGACAGAATAGCAATCCATTACAGCAAAACGGGTACGCACATTGTGCCTGTAAAAAGGAGATGACAGTATGGCGTTATACGAGTATGAATTTAAGCACGTGAAAATAACAACAACCACAGGCAAGGCTATAACTGGCTTTGTTGATGTTTATACATCAGAATTAGACCACCCAAGTGAATTGGAAAACATATTCATAATTCCTTACAATCTTCCTAACTGGAAAAACGGGGATTTACTGGGCTTAAACGAAAACGAGATTTCCGCAATAGAAACTATTGAGCCAATAGAAATAATGGTATATCCCAAAACCTACCAACCGCAAGCCGTGGCGGTTTAGCATGAACCCGCATTTAACGCAACAACTGCAAACTGGTGAAATAATCAAAACAATAAACCCCGAAAAGCAGGGACGGCATTATGTCAACCACGAAAACTATATCGATGGCAGAAGTTACCTGTTTGACTGGGTTGACCCGCAGGAATTGGTTGACAAATATTGTGGCACGGGAAACTTCGACATAACCAAAAAAGGCGAATGGGACAAAAAGGAATACGTATCGGTAGGTAAGAATATTGGAATACACATTGACAAAAATACTGGAGTTTCTACTATAACTGACAGAATAACAATCCATTACAGCAAAACAGGCACTCACATTGTGCCAGCCAAAAGGAGGTCTTAATATGGATTTGTATAAATCCGAATTTAAGCACGTAAAAATAACAGACGTTGACGGCGATGTCTTCGTTGGATTTGTTGACGTTTATACTCACGAACTAGACGAGCCAAGCGGAATAGCTAATATAGCACTAATCCCCTACAATTTGCCTAATTGGAAAAGCGGCACTCTGCTAAGTTTGTACGAGAACGAAATATCCCAAATAGAAACTATTGAGCCAATAGAAATAATAATATATCCCAAAACCTACCAACCGCAAGCCATGGCGGTGTAGCATGAACCCGCATTTAACGCAACAACTGCAAACTGGCGAAATAACCAAAACAATAAACCCCGAAAAGCAGGGGCGGCATTATGTCAACCACGAAAACTATATTGATGGCAGAAGTTACCTGTTTGATTGGGTTGACCCGCAGGAATTGGTTGACAAATATTGTGGCACAGGCGACTTCAGAATTACAGAAAATGGCTTGTGGAATAAAAAAGAATATGTCTCTGTGGGCAAAAACATTGGCGTTTCCATTAATCCAAATACTGGAATTAACCAAATTACTGATAGAATAGCAATCCACTACAGCAAAACAGGCACGCACATTGTACCTGTCACCCCACTATAAAAGGAGGCTTAACATGGAGCTATACAAATATGAAGACAAATACGTAAAAATAAAAAGCATCAGCGGCAAAACTTATATAGGCTTTGTGGATATTTATACTCACAAACTGGACGACCCCGACGGACGTGAAAGCATAGACATTATACCCTACAATATCCCAAACTGGGAAAAACGTTGCTTGTTAGGACTTTACGAGGACGAAATAGTCCAAATAGAAACTATCGAGCCGATAGAAATAATAATATACCCCAAAACCTACCAACCGCAAGTCGTGGCGGTGTAACATGAACCCGCATTTAACGCAACAACTGCAAACTGGCGAAATATCCAAAACAATAAACCCCGAAAAGCAGGGGCGGCATTATGTCAACCACGAAAATTATATCGATGGCAGAAGTTACCTGTTTGACTGGGTTGACCCGCAGGAATTGGTTGACAAATATTGTGGCACGGGAAATTTCAACATCACAAAAAAAGGCGAATGGGACAAAAAAGAATACGTATCGGTAGGCAAAATCATTGGCATAGACATAGACAAAGACACAAAATTACCAACGCCAACCGACAGAATAGCAATCCATTACAGCAAAACAGGTGCTCACATTGTACCAGTCGAAAGGAGATAAAATGATTAACCTAAACAAATACAAGTTTAAGCACGTAAAAATAATAGATACGGACGGCGATATTTTCTTCGGCTTTGTAGATGTGTATATGTCCGCATTAAACGACCCCGACGGCATAGAAAACATTGCAATAATACCGTACAACCTGCCAAACTGGGATAGTAATAATTTTTTGGGACTTAAATCACACGAAATATCCCAAATAGAAACCATCGAACCAATAGAAATAATAATATACCCCAAAACCTACCAACCGCAAGCCGTGGCGGTGTAACATGAACGCCCAACTAACGCAACAACTGCAAACTGGCGAAATAACCAAAACAATAAACCCCGAAAAGCAGGGGCGGCATTATGTCAACCATGAAAACTATATTGATGGCAGAAGTTACCTGTTTGACTGGGTTGACCCGCAGGAATTGGTTGACAAATATTGTGGCACAGGTAGCTTTTGGACTGACAGAAATGGAATTTGGGATAAAAAAGAATATATTTCAGTAGGCGAAAATATTGGCGTTCGCATTGATCCAAAAACGCAAGAGGAAACTGTTACCGACAGAATAGCAATCCATTACAGCAAAACAGGCACACATATTGTACCGACCAAAAGGAGATGACAAAAATGAAACTATATGAATACGAAGATAAGTACGTAAAAATAGTGGATATCGACGGCAACGTTTTCGTTGGATTTGTAGATATATACACCTCCGAACTGGACGAGCCAGACGGAATTGCAAGTCTAACAATTATACCCTACAATATCCCAAACTGGGAAAAACGTTGTTTACTAGGGATTTACGAAAACGAAATTTCCACAATAGAAACCATCGAACCAATAGAAATAATAATATATCCCAAAAACTACCAACAAACCATGGCGGTGTGATTATGAAACTTTACGAATACATAAAAAAACAAGTGAAAATAACCGACATTGACGGCGATATTTTTTATGGTAAAGTGGAAGGCTACATTTCCGCCCAAACTAGCCCAGATGGCATCGCCAGTATCGCCATAACTCCCAATAATATGCCCGAATGGAGCGGCGGCTATTTAATCTGCTTTACCGAAAATGATATTAAAACTATCGAAATAATTGAATTTTGACCACTTTGACCACTTTGACTACTTTAACCACTTTAACAACTTCAATAAAAAGGAGGGCTAAAAAATTTATTCAGCGAAAAAAACGGCTTTTTTAGGCCTAATGTTAGCCCTTATAATGGTGCTAGTGATTATTGAACGAATGCTGCCGCCTTTGCCAATGTTGCCGCCGCAATTTGGTCGGTTGGGGCTGTCCAACGTTATTGTTATGTATGTTGTGTTTTTCGTTGGCAAAAAAGAGGCTATTACTATGGCAATCCTAAAATCAATATTTAACGTGCTTATGCGCGGCGGAATGGCGGGCTTGCTTAGCCTGACGGGCGGGCTGCTCTCCGTTTTTATGATTATTGCCCTTAGCTGGCTGTTCAAAGAAAAAATTTCCTATGTGGCGCTTAGCATTGCCGGCGCTATTGGTCATAATATTGGGCAACTTGTTACTGCTTGCCTAATTATGCAAAATTGGCTACTTTTTATAGCTTATTTTCCCATTTTGTTGGTCGCAGGTGCTATATTTGGCACTTTAACGGGAATCTTCCTAAATATAATTATGCCGATTTTTAACCGAATTAATAAATAGATTGGAGTAATATGATGAAAATGACGAAAATTTTGAAAATTTTGACGATAACCTTAACAATGCTTATTTTAGCGGCTTGTGCCACGGCTACCGAGCCGTCC
>WRKK01000358.1 GCA_009782245.1 Defluviitaleaceae bacterium
ACGGTCGCCCCTACGGGGACGCATATTGTAGGGGCGACCGTCCTCGGTCGCCCGTTTATCCCCAACCATTACGCCCGTTTGCCCATTCCAAATCACATTTTTTATTTAATTTATGACCGACCAGCAAAACTCACGTACTAATCAACCTATTTCGGTTAAATTTAACCTCTTTCACCAAGTCGCCGATAATTTCTTCTACTTGTTCGTAGCGGAACATTTGTTCGTAGATTGTTGCGTTGTTTATTGTAAAAAAGGCATCTTTGGTGGATTCTTCTAGGTACATATTTTTGTTGTGAACCTCTTGATGTTTGGTGGTTATGCTGCCTGTGGGCAATTCTTCGCTGAAGTAGTATATTAAATTTTCGTTGTAAAAATGCGGTATGCAAATAATATACAAGCCAAACCGCCAATATTTCATTGGCTGCGACCGCCATTCGTCTTCGCCGTCAACTTTGTAATAAAGCCAAACATTTTTGCCAGGTAGCGTTTTATACACCAACGGCCGATATTTTTCCAAATATTTATCTCGTAAATCTTTTAGCCGCTTGGGGTTTTTGCCGTCCTTAAATACGGGAAACATTATGCCGCTGTTTTTTTGTAGCAAAATAGCCATTTTAATGATTTCTTCCGATTTCAACGTTTTTATATCGTGTTCAAGATAAACATGGCAAAGTGCAAACGCCGCCAACGATTTTGCTAATTTTAGCGAGTTTTTTGCCGTGGTTTCTTCAGTATTTTCTTCCGCACTTTTCCCCGCATTTTTTCCCGCTTGGGATTCATTTTCCAGCACAACAATTTCCAATGCGGAAAGCGTTTCTGCTATTGGCTTTGCGTTTTTTATGATTACTTCGTAGGCGGAGTAATACACAAAGTTTAGAATATCGTTGTTAAAGTTTTCCACCGAATCAAATACTCGGCGGGCAAATATTTTTTGCGTTTGCTCGTCAAAATGGTGCAGCCACACGGCGTTGTGTAATATAAGGTTCTCCAAATTTTCGTCTTGCACCGATATGCTTGTTAATGCCGAGTGCAAATTTAGCCATTGTTGCTGTGTTCCTGTAAAATTTTGCAATACTAGTGATAGTATATTTTTGTTGTAACGCATACGCAACAGCAAGCTATAAGCGGGTTGCGCAATATCGTTGTGCCATTCTTGGCAAGCTGGCTCGGCTAACATTTTTATTGCAGTAAACAGCGTTTTATCTTTAACTTTGTCCGCCTTACGAGAAACCAAGCCAGCCGCCGCTTTATAGGCTTTTTGCTGGATATAAGCGTTTAGCATATGATCTAGCAATTCGTCTTCAACGGCGTTTTCGTCCGCTTTCGAGTAAAATTCTAACGCTAAATCCATTTTGCCCAAATTATAATAAAGTTGCCCTAAAGCCACGTTGCATTGCGTTTTGAAAGCATTAGATGCGTTTTTGTTAGTTAGCACTAACTTTAAGATAGTTTCCCAGTTTGGGTTATCTTTTTGGCTAGTTTGCAAATAAGATTTTGCCAAATAGGCGATAATTTCAAAGGTTCGCAAGCCGTTTTCGTAAAATTGCAGGTACAGCGAAACACCCGCCGAGGCTACTTTTCGGCGAATATCCAAATGGGTATCCAAAATTTGAATTTTATGGTTGCCCAAAACGGTGTATCTAAAACCGCTACCAAGTGCCTCAATCACAAGCGGCGAGCCGTCTTTGGGAAACTCGTATTCCATAATAGTTTGGCGTTCCCATTCATTTACGTATAAATAGCGGGCGTTGTTGTTTGGGTTGACAATTTCAAATTTACATATATCTTCCTGCAAAATTGCCCTAACTTCGCTTATATCGGTGTGCGGTGCATCGTTAAAATTTATCCACAAAAAGTAGTACAAACTGTTTACATATCGCCCTTTAATGCCATTTTGCAAGCAATAAGATGCAAGCTGCAAAATTTCTTTTACACGTGCGGCGGCTAAATCGGACATATTCGGCTCGGTTAGCAAAAGGTGATAGACAAAAACTTGCAAATCGATGTCGCCGTCGGGTGCTGCCAAATATTGCAACATTGTAAACCGCTGAATGGATTCCGAGCCGTTTTTGAAAGCTGATTGCACCAAAAAATAGCTTAAATTGGGCAACAAAATTTGACGGCGTTCGGCATCACGGTAGCAGTTGTAGGCTTTTGGGCTATAGTCAGATTTTGCCATATAGTATTCGCAAAGCCCTTTAAGCAGCCACGGGTTTGGAAACTGTGAATAAATGCGTTCGCACAAGTTAATATCCACCGCCAGCGAGCTACTGGGCGGCAAAGCGTTTACAATATTTTCCACATTAGCGCCGTGGTTTAGCGCCCAATATATGACCCTTAAAAATATGTCATATTCCCGTATTTTGAACTTTTCCCGTGCTAAAGATATTCGTTTGTAAAAGCTAAATAGCCCATAAAACCAAAACACGTTTTTTGTATCGGGATATAGTGCGTGAAAATCCATAAAATAGTTGTAAGCCTCGGCAGAGTTGCCTAGTGCGGATTGGATTATTCCTAGCATTATAAGGTTGTCGGGTGTAAAATTTTTATCGTCCTCGTTTTCCAAAATTTTTATATACTTGCCAGCGGATTTTATACGGTTTTGCTTGATTTCCAGATATGCGTACAAAAATGTTAGCGTGTTGTATTCTTGGGCGGCGTTATTTTTGTAAAACGAGCGGTAATGCAGGGCGTTATCCAGCATTTCGTTGGCTTTATCGTATTGATTTAGCTCTATTGCAAAAAATATTGTAAGGCAAAAAAGCCGCATATCAGATTTATTCGCCCTTAGCATAGAAGCCGCAATATTGCTTGCTTTATAAAGTGATTCGCGCGGTTCGGGAATATCTGCCACAGCGTAAGCCAGCCAATGCCGCAAAGCCAACCCAACCGCAATGCGGATTGTCGGGTTATTGGCAAATTGGGTTTCAAAATTTTTTGTTTGGGTTTCTAATTTAGTTTCCATAATTTAGTTTCCATAATCTAATTTCCAATTTTTTTCTATAAATTTTTGGTTTGGGTTTAACAACCACTATTATAACGGTTGAAGAGACTTTTTTCAAGGGTTGTTTGAAAATTTTTTGTGGAGGTTTTTAGGGGTAGAAAATTTTGCTGTTTTGTAGACATTTTTTGGAATACGTGGTATCATCGTAGTTGGGTTAAAATTTTAGCAAAAGGAGCAAAAAATGACTGATATTTATATTTATCCTGCTATTTTTATATATGACGGCACGGGAATACACATTATGTTTCCCGATTTAGATGGTTGTGTTTCGTATGGCGAAACCGAAGAATTGGCTTGTAAAAATGCTAGAGAAGTCTTATCGTTGCACTTGTACGGTATGGAAGAAGACGGCGAAAAAATACCCCTGCCAACCACCGCAAAAATATTAGAACTAGAGCCAAACCAAAAAATTTTTGTAACCGAGGTTTATATGCCCACGTTTAGAGCAAAAATGCAAAACAAATATGTCAAAAAAACCTTAACTTTGCCGAATTGGCTGAATATCGAAGCCGAACGTGCCAACGTAAACTTTTCACAAGTATTACAAGATGGCTTAAAACAGCATCTTAACGTCCATTAAATACCGTCAGGCAACAGCTGGCTAAGCCTGTTGCCTGTTTTATTAAAACTTTAATCCCACTTTCCAAGCTAAATAAAAAAAACTTGACATCGCCATTTACTTTATGGTATATATATTCTAATCGGGAAAAATTGCACCAAATTGCACCGAATCGCACCAAAATTTACAAAAATATTTGATATTTTGCCCGATATGCTGTATAAAGTACAGTCGGAAAAAGGCTTTTGCAAATCAATCAATTATCCATAGCAAAGTCAACCGCAATCACAACAAAATCAACACGCCACACAATGCAACTTTTCACTACAACAAATTTATTTATTTCCAAACATAAACCCAACATAAACCCAACTAAAAAACAAATTATCAAAGGGGGCTTTTTGCCAATGCTTAGCATAAAAAAACAACAACAAACAAAAAACAAACGCCTAATAGCTTTTATTTTAGCGTTCATAATGCTTTCGGAATTTTTACCTATAGGCAATGTTTTTGCCATGCCAGCGTACAACGCACCGTTACAGGAAATTTTGGAGATAACTCCCGAAATAATTGAACCTGAAACCCCGACAAATGTAGAACCCGAACCCCCAACCGAACCCGAACCAGCCGAACCAACCGAACCACCAACAGAAGAACCCGAACCGCCAACCGAACTAGAACCACCACCAACCGAACCAGACGGCGGAAATGAAAATGAACCAGAACCACCCACCGAGCCACCAACAGGCGAACCAGAAGAACCCACCGAACCGCCAACAGGCGAACCCGAACCCGAAGAACCCACCGAACCCGAGCCGCCAACAGAACCCAGCGAACCCGAAGAACCCACCGAACCCGAACCGCCAACAGGCGACCTCGAACCAGAAGAACCCGCCGAAACCAACCCACCAACAGAAGAACTCGAACCAGAAGAACCCACTGAACCGCCAACCGACGACCTTGACCCCGAAGACTCCACCGAACCCGACCCACCAACCGAAGAACCCGAACCAGACGAGGAAGACGAAACGGACGAACCCGAAGACCTCGAAGACCCCTCCGACCCCGAAGACTTCCCCGACCTAGACACCCTATTCCCCCTAACCCCAGAAATCGACTTTGACGAAGACGGCAACCCAATAGTAATCCACCCAGAGTTGCCCCCAGACTGGAACAACGAAACCCCCGAATTAGAAACCCCAGAACACCCCGAACCACCCGATATTGGCGACTTGTTGCCCGATTTGCCGCCCCTTGAAATCGAAGCAATCCCCATTGCTGCCCTGTTTGACGGCACTTTGGACATTACCCTGCAACCTCGCACCGAAAGCGACCGCGGCATACGCACCCAAACTTTCCTTGACATCGGCATTAACGCCAACTGGTCGGCGCTATCGCTTGAACCCACGCAACACCTTAGCGACAGCGAAATTTTTTGGATTGAAAACCAACTTTTATATAACTGGACTTTGACCGAATGGGAGCGGGATTCCCTGCTTGACCGCCTTGCGTTTACCCGCACGTTTACCGAGCACGAAACCGCCCAAATCCTCAACTCTGCCGAGGTGCGTGATTTGCGTATTGAAATCCCCATTCCTGACGGTTTTGTCAACCGTGAAATTACCATTGTCAACGTCCGTGCCGTGCAACCCGACATGATTTTTGACTTCCCTATTGATTGGGATTGGGAACAGCCGAACCCGCAAAGCCTTGTTATTACTGCACCCACAATCTCCGCTGGCGACAACTTCTTTTTTGTCGTGGAGTTTGGGCTGGTCGGCGAGGAATTGGACGGCGTTTTGGGCGCACAACTGGACATTACCGCAACCTACCAAATCCCAGGGGAAATCGCTATCGATCCCGAGGACGGCACAACCACCGAAACGTGGGAACCTCGCCAGTTTAACGGCTCGGCACAAATCAACTTTTTCGCACGAAACCCGCCGAATATCGATGCACCGCCGCTCAACGTTACAATGAACTTCAACAGCGAGCCAAGCCCAGAATTGCCCCCAAATGCCCGTCTTTTCCGCACGGGCGAATCCGACAACCAGATAAATGTGAGCGTTTCCTTTGCTGGCGGCGTTACGGCGGGGGCGGCGGAGGGCGTTAGTATTTGGCTGCACCTGCCATACATCAACCCAAACCCCACCGAAAACCCTGACGGTAGCATTAACTGGGAATCCGAAACGTACACGGGGTACGGCTTGCAGCTGAATGCGATTCTTGGCGAGGGCTGGGTGGTCGCACCTGGGACGGAACTTCCCGCGCGTGGCTGGGTGGAAATCATTCGCATTCCGCCGCCTGGAGCGGTCGCCGCCGCAACTTCGCCAGGTTTTAACGCTCCGCTGACGTTTTACGCCCCGCAAGGCGGACGTGTCCCCGAAAACGCCGAAGTTCACGTTACAACGTGGGTTTCTTACGAACTGTACCACCGTGGGCTTATCGGCGGCGTTGTGCAGGAACTCTCGCCGCCGTGGGAAACGCCCAACCGCCGTGCCGAATGGAGCATACCAATCCCAGACTCGATTGAATGGCTGCAAATTGACCACCTTATCGTAATCAACACCAACCTCGCTTGGGAAACGGAACTTGTCGCCCTAGAGCCGCAAACCACCGTTTGGGACAGGCTGAATTACGTGCCATTCCAGTTGACAATCCGCAACACGTCCGAAAACGAGGAATCCATTATACAGCGGTTCGGCGTGGCGCTAAACGCCCCAACTTTGGGAGCAACCAATATTGGCGGCGTTGAGGCGGTTGACGTTACAATGTGGCTGTGGAATGACGGAAATCCGCCAACTTTGAACCGCAACCCAGAAGATGTGCAACAACAAATATTTATCGGTAACGAAGAATTTGGCGGCGGCGTGATTATCTACGAAATCACAGGGCTGCCGCCTGACGAACCGCTACTCCCAGAAAGCATGATTCCTTACACGTTTTTGGGCGGCGGCAATATGACGCTATATTTTCCGCAGGGAACAGGCGAAATTCACGCACCGTCCGCATTGCAGGGCAACCGAGTTAGCGAACGCCAATTTTTGATACTTGTGCCGTTCAGCAACCGTTTTACGCAGTTTCCAGCCGATTTAACAATGCTTGCAACGCCGACAATTTTCTTCGGTGCTGGCGATATGGGCTGGTCGCGGGTGGCACACGCCCCGTTTACCATGATTGCGCCCGAACGCCTTGGAATGAGATTCGAGAAAAATGAGGAGGGTTCGGTGTTTTTCGGCAACGAGGGAACTTACAGCTTGCAGGGCTTTGAAAATCTTTCAAATTTGCCCGTTATCAGTCCGTTTCTCGTTGATACGTTGCCGCACGAGGACGAATTTACCCTACACACAATCCGCTATTGGGTGCCTGGCGGCTTAGAATATGGCGAACCCGCCCGATTAACCGATTGGCTGGACGATGTAACTTGGCAACCGCCCGATTATTGGGATAATCCGCCAGCCAACGAATTTGAAACGCCACGGGCGGGGCGTGAAATGTTCCAGTTTGAAATTGAACGCAGAAACCCCGAAACGGGCGAGATTACGCTAGAATGGCGGGATTTTCCTGTGCCAACGCCTGTTGCCGAATTTGGCTTGCCCGCCGAGCAGGCGGGCCTGCCCAGCGAGGGCTATATGTGGGAAATCCCCGCGCGGGCTGTAATTGACGACTTTTTGGAGAGCAACAACCCGCCGCAAATTTACGGCGAGCCGCCTGTCGAGCCGATTTATCGGTTTACTGGGCGGTTGCGTGTGAATTTTCGCAAATGGTGGTTGCCTGGCGACCGTTTTGACGGCAGAATCTACATTGACGGCGAATTTACCGTTATTGGCGGCGTTCGCAACGATGCGGAGCTGTTTTGGTACGAAATTTCCGACCATTCCGACCGAAACTGGCACAGCACTTTCCCGTATGCGCCGCAATATCGGTTCGATTTGATGTCGGAATTGCCGCAAAATATTTTCCAAATTCCGCCGATTCCGCCGTACGCCGACAACGCCGTTTTAACGGTAATTCAGCCCGATATTGTGCTGACAACTGGCGGATTGGTGGGCGGCGCGCCCGATTGGCTTGACCGCTCGCACCCAAGCCCAACCAACGTGTGGTTCGGCATACAAAACGGCTACCGCTTTTTTATGAGCAACCATTCCGAGGCAAGGCCGCTCCGCCACCAATTAACCGTAAATTTGCCCATTCCGACCGCTGGCAGTTTGGAAGAACAGCTGGAAACGGGCATAGAGGGCTTTTTGGTGGACACAATAATTATCCCGTGGGAACTGCTGGAAATGGGCGATTTGGAGCAAATAACGCTGATTGACGGACTTTTGCCCGATAATCAAATCGTTTTTGACCGAGAATGGCTGGAATCTCGCATTTCCAACGGAAACGACCTGATTTTGACAACGGAAATTTGGCAGCCCGACCCGAACGAAGTCGGCGCGGTGGAATTTCCGTCAACCATAATTTTTGACTTTAACCGTTACGATGCCGAAGTTTTCGCCGACGACGAAAACCGCCTTTTTGTGGACTTTTTGGGCGATACCATGCAGTTTGCCACGCTAACCGCGCGCGGCGAATGGCTGGCGTTCAACCGCCCAGGCGCTGTAATTGACACAAGCATCGCCCAGCACAGCCTTGTTGTGGTGCGTCCACAGCCAACGGTAATGGGCGCGGGCTTGCGACCCAACTTGCCGCCCACCCAGCCAAGCCGTGGCGGCACAACGCCTGTCAACCAGTTTAACCCAGACGGCACGTCCGCACTAAACGGCTACCGCTTTCTGCTGGGAAATTCTGAAGATGCGTTGATGTTCACAAGCGTTTTTCATGTGATGTTTCAGCTGATTTCCGCACCAACAGAGGATTTGCCAGCAAACGGTTTCCTGTTGCAAGAGATTTTTATTCCAAACGGGATTTTGCAGGAGGGCGAGATTGCGAGCGTTCGCATAAATGACGGATTCGGAAGTACGACATTTGTAGAATTTGACGTTGACGATTTGGAAGATTTCACAAATGCGGACGGAATCACGATTCCCGCAACCGCTTGGGAATCCGCCGATGTTGCCCACCCGTTGGAAGTTTTCGTAACTTTCGCCTATTTTAACGCCGAAGTTTTCCCCACGCACGACAACGAAATTTTCATTGATTTACTGGGATTTGCCGACCATTACGGCGGCAACGTCCAAGGAATCGCCACGGCTGGCTCGTTGATTGCTGGCGTTATTTGGGAAACGTTCGACCCGTTCAGAAGTAGCGTTGCGATTGACAACACCACGCACACATTGACCGTACAGCCGCCAAACTTGAACATTTCCACGGCTGGCTTGCGAGATGTTCGGGGCGGCGAATTTCCGCCGCACGTCAGCAGCGGCGTGGCGAACGCAACCGTTACCACGCAAGTTGTCCGCATTGGCAATGACGGCGATTTTCTGCTGAACGGCTACAGGTTTTTCTTGGGGAACAGTTCGCAAGCACCGCTGGGGCGTGGCGTTTTAACGGCAACTTTGCCGCAAATTTTACAGCCCACGGAAGATTTTGCGGCTGGCGGCTTTTTGTTGCAGCAGGTTGTTTTGCCAAACTCTTTGCTTGACGTTGCAAACCCGCTATTTGTGCAGGTTTCGGACGATTTGGGCAATGTACAAATAATTGACGATTTAATGCGGTTTTTTGACCCCGATATCGGAATCGTCATACCACAAGCGGAGTTTGGGGCGGCGGAGTTTCCCCGCACGGTGGTGGTTGAATTTGGCGGATTTTTTGGCGGCATAACAAACGCACAAGCCATTGCAAACGGCGTATTTGTGGATTTGTTAGGCTACACCAACCAATACGCAACGCTACAGGCGACTGGCGTGTGGCAAGCACTCACAAGCCGCAATGTCAGCTTGCACAGCGTAACCGACCGCCGATTTTTGGAGGTTTTGCGGCCAATCCTGCAAATCGTAACTTCTGGCGTAAGCACAGGCACGGCAAGCACCGCAAACCCCACGCCTATCGGCTTTTTATCCCCTGGTATGCCTGGCCCACGCAACGGCTATCGGTTCAACCTTGGCAACAATTCGCAAGCACCCATGGAACGTGGCATTTTTAGGGTAACTTTGCCGCAAATCGACTTCGCCACGGTTGACGGCGTTCTTGAGGCGGACGGATTTTTGATGACAGATATTCGCATTCCGCCAGAGATTTTTGAGATTATCCAGATACATTCCATTTCGGTGGCGGAATTTGACAACGCCGCCAATGTTTGGGAAATTGACGGCGATTCTTCGCCAAACTTACAAGATTTAATAAATGAAAACGGCTTGCTAATATCCCAAGAAACCGCTTGGGGAGCGGCAGGAATTGAATTTGCGGGAGCGGTTTCGGTAGATTTTACGCTGTTGCACCACACAAATCCCGCAAACTTCGGCAATATGCACTTTCTCGAACTTTTGGGCTTTACGCCGTCATTCCGCACACTAACGGCAAACGCCCAATTTACGGCGTTCGAGCCACGCAACGAAACAATCAGCAACACAACCGCCAACCACGGGCTTATCGTGGTGCGACCAGAGCCGACCTTGACGGCGGCGGGAATGTCGGCGGCGGTGCGCCCAGACGATTCGCCCGACACAACCCCGCATAATACGGGCATTTTTGCGGCAACGCCAAATCCCACAAGGGTGCTTTACGCCGAACGCCCACAATTTGGGCAGCCCACAACGCCGCTTTTGAACGGCTACCGCTTTTATTTGGGCAATACGGCGGGTGCAAGTATGTTGGGCAGCGTGTTTACGGCAAATTTGCCCATTCCGCAAGCCCCCACAGAAACCCACGCCGCAACGGGCTTTCTAACGCAACAAATCACGATTCCGTCCCAGATAATGTTCATAAACGAGATTGTCGAGGACGAAGAGCCAGCAATTTACGCAATGCGGCTGGTTGACTTTTTTGACGAAACCATTTATTGGGAACTTGCGGACGAAGATTTACACGCCTTGATAAATGCGAACGGCGATATTATTCTAACGCCCACCGATTGGGCGGTTGCTGGCATTGAGTATGTCGGCAGTTTGCAGTTGCGTTTCACAAGTTTTCCTGGGAACATTGCGGCGAACAACGACAACGGGCGTTTTATTGAGTTTTTGGGCATTACCAACCATTTTGACCGCTGGCAATGGAACGGCACGAACGCCGCAGGAACGCAAGGCACAGGCGGCGGCGCGTGGACAAGAATGTTGAACGCAAGCGGAAATTGGGCAACTTTTGACCACATCAACAACCCCGTTGCACAAGCGAACGCAAGCCACAATTTAAGCGTGATTGAACCGTTGCCGCGCGTTACGGTTGAAGCCCGCTATTTTGGCGACTTTGAAAGCAACATGGGAACATGGAACACGTGGCACACAAATTTTAACAACGTGATAAACGGCGGAACAGGCACAAACAGCCGAATCCCGTACGGGCGTTTTGGCGAATATCGGTTTACTTTCACGAACCAATCGCAAGCGTTTGTGCCAAACTTTACCGCAACGTTAGACTTTCAAATTACCAACCGCAACGGAGAACAGCCAACTTGGGTGCCCAACACGCACTTGGAAATTGGCGGAAACACTATCGGCAATCCGCCCGACCCGAACCGCAACAGGGGCATAAAACTTGACCATTTGGAACTTTCGGCGGGATTTTTGCAAAACTCTCGCATAACAATGATTGAAATTTTTGATGTTGACAACGGACTGGAAACGCCCGTTTTGACCTTGGGCGACGGCTCGTTTATTGTCAACCAAAATCGTATAGAATTTTCGTCGCAACTTGCAAATTACTGGGTTGCACGGGTTGTGATTCATGCGGACGGCTTTAACGCTAATATCGGCTGGAATAACACGGAGCATCGCATTTGGGCGCGGGGGCATCTCGACCCGATTCCGTATGTTACATCGCCCACGTGGGGCGGCTTTAACCCGCAAACTTTAAGTTTCGGCAGTTGGGGCTCTAACGGAGAATGGCACCACAACCCCCGTGCAATGGCGTTTAACAGGAATTTTGCGGGTGCAAACAACCGTGCAAGGGCAATTTGGGCATACGAAATAAACCAAGAAACCGTCAACCGCCAAGGAAATGCGGGCTTTTTGGTGCGTGGCGCATCCATCGATTTTAATATGCGTTCTAGGGTGTTGCCGCACGGCAATTTGCATAACAACACGCCGCAGGGCAATAATCCCATACATTGGAACTCGCCGTTTGGCGGCAATGAATGGGCAGAAACCACGGTCTCTGGCACGGATATTGGTTGGACAGAATGGGCGCAAGCCTTTGAATTTGCCACGCATAAGACAATCGGCAGTTTTACGGGCGGTTTCCGCCAATCCGCTGGCTTTGATGCTTGGGAAAACAACGTACAAATGACGGTTGAGGCGACTTTCAACATTCCGCATTTGGAATTTGATTCCTATTACATTCTGATTCACAGCACGTTACGCCCGTTTGTGGATAGGGTTGACATTTATCGTGGCAGCAACCTAACAACGCCGTGGCAAACTGTGCAGGGCAGCCAGTTGCCTAGCAACAGCCGAGATAATCACAGCCGCATAAATGTAGCATTGGCAAGCAACAACACCAGTGATAACACGCTTTTCGGCACGTTCCAGATAAACGCACAGGGCGACCCGCAAAACAACGCACCGCTTACAGCCGAGCAACGCCGCGCCGTTCACCCTTATTATCGTTCGCCGCTTTATTGGGGGCATACCTTGACAAATGCGGTTTCTAGGGTGGTTGTAACGTTTTCAATAAATCCCACGGACGGCACGGGCACAAGGCCGCTTGACCCAACCGTGTTAAATCCAATGCTGACGGACAATCCAGGCACAAACTGGCTTATTGACGTTACTGGGCGTATCCACCGAGAAAGCGGCATACTTACGGCAGATACGACCGTTCGCTACACGTTCGGCAACCCTGCCCACGATACCGACCGCCCACAAATGACACCAACAATGAATTTGTCAAACCGCCGAACTTTCCACGGCACTTCAAACGGCTTGTGGTCTGGGAACGGACAGCAACGCCCCACAATTTCGCCGATTGACCCAATGGGAAATCCGCAACAATGGACATTGACGTTGCCCACGCTGATTGAGCCTGTTCCAGGGCAAGCCGCTTTTGGGGCAAACGGGCCGCTTACTTCTAGCGGCGGACAAACGCACCCCGCACAAGGCCCGAACCAAGGCGGAATCCAAGGCTGGGCAGGTTGGGGAACGGCTGTTGTCGGCGGCTTTCTTGACAGAGAACGCCACCCATCGCCGCCAAACATGACTTTGGGCGGCAGTAACGGCAATAATTCTGGGCCGCACGGCAACACTTTCGGCCCGCACTGGGGAACAAGCTGGCAACCGTCATTTTTCGAAGTTTTACCGCCAGGCGTTTCTGTTCGCAAAAATACACACGCACGAGTGCCAGCTGGCGACGTTAGCGGACTTAGCCCCAATTATCGCTACACTTTCCGAGATGCGAACGCACCAAATTTACCGTTTCTCAATATGCTAACTCCTGGACCGCAAAATTTCAACTTTGCGGGTGCAGGAACTGCAAGCGTTCCAACCACTTTACCAGCCCACCTAGAGCCCGAAGTTGGCGGAATCCGCAGCTTTTATGTGGGAATGTGGAACAGAGAAACCCGCTGGCAGTTGCGGTCGGAGACGATTGGCGTAGGCAACAACGCAACGCAGGTTGACAGAAGTGCTTGGCAAATCGGCCCGCTCGTTACCACCGATAGGGTCGCCATTCAGGACACTTTGCCCGTTCCTGTGCTGGATTTTCGGGAAGATAACCCGCTAATCGGCTTTTTGCCCACGCAATTTGACTACATCGGGCGCGCAGGCGATTTTCTTTGGGTTGACATTGAAATCACGCTGCATGACGGCACAGTTACCACGCACACCTTTGAGAGAGCCGATTTTCCCGACCAAGACGGCAATTTGACCGTTTTGGTAGAATGGGAATTTGACGGCGCGCCGCTTGCAAACCCCGATAATTTGCCGCTTGTGCGAGTTCCGATAACGCCACGCACCGCAACCGCCCCAAGTTACGTAAGCCGTGTAACGCTGTTCATGGACGGCATTGTGGGCGAGGGCGATTGGTCGCGCGAAATTTGGGGCTTTGCACCAGACGATTATTACACGCAAAACCCCGATATTTTGCGGGTTACAGGGCAGTTGAACAACACGGAATGGGGACAACACCGCTCTTTTGGCAACAATCAGCCGCCAGGCACAATCGGCGTAAACCAAGTGCAGGGCAGAGCGTTAGGCGACCACCGAGGTTTTGACTTCGATTCGCCGATAACGCTAAGCCACACCGACCACGCAAGAATGAGGGCGCGCCCGTCATTGTTGCAAGGCTGGTTGCAGGTGCATACAAATGTCAACCCGTTTACAACGGCGGTCAACCCGCCAAACAGCACAGGGCTTGACGCTTTTACCGATTTTACGAACGTTTCGCCGCACCACACGCCGAATTTGGTCAGTTTTCATTATAATCTGCGAAACTTGCCGCAAGTCGCACCCACAAACCCAGGCGGCGACAACAACACAATCCGTGCGCCGATACGCCAGTTTGACGTAACTTCAGGCACTTTGCCAGTCGGCTATCGCTTGCACGAGATTGAAATTCCACGGGAAATTTTCAGCGGAGTTACGGCGGACGGCGAAAATTGGCACACAAACCGCTTTACGATAAACACGCCAACGCAGACAAACGTTGATGTTCTGCCGTTCTTCGAGTTCGTGGCGGCGCGCGATGCGTATGTGCTGAATATTCGCAACCTTTTTATCATGGGAATTTTGACAACGCCGACCGCAAGCGTTCACGGGCATATTGCCCACGATATTCGCCGCTTTGACATGACTTTTGCGTTGTGGGATATTGAGAACAGAAGTCTGTTTTTGCAAGCAGACGAGCCGCTTTTGGCGGGGCGTGATAATATAATTTTGCGGGGCTTTTATGCGGACGAACCGCCAAACGCCGCCGAAAACACGTGGGACGGAATTTACAGCCGTGCAACTTTGCCAGTCAACACAACTTGGACGGATTTTACGGCAACCAACGTAAACGGCGGAATTGCGGGGTATTCTGTAACGGACACCACGCAAGCCGCCATGGTGGTGCATTCTGGCACACGCTTTTCCAGTCCGCCAGATACCAACAGCCAACCCGCCACAGATTCAGAGGTTCACAACACAACTTTCCGCATTTTCACGCTACGCGCGCCTATTACGCTTGCGGCGGCGTGGTCAACCGTTTTTGACGAACACGAAACCACGGTTGACACGCCCAACAACTGGGTTTTGCCTGGAAATTTGTTCAACGTTACGCTAACCTACAGCAACGTTGGCACGGCTGGCAACAACCGTGATATTCACTTGCGAAATCCGTCTTTGCGGTATCGCTTGCAAAACGGGCAAGCCGTGAACTCGGCTTTGCGGGACGGCGTTCGCATTGTTTCTTGGGATTTGGACGAAACCGAAACCACGGCAAATGTCAACCTAGTTTCGGCGGATTTACTGCTACCAGACAACACAACCGCCACAATCACGGGCGACAACTGGCTTGACGACCTTTCGCTGGGCATGATTCGGGATATTTTTTGGGAATTTGACGGCTACATGGAAAAAGGCGAAACAATCGTGATAAACCTGCAACTGCAAATCACGGACGAAATAAACGCCGCAACGCCGTGGCCTGTGGCGTTCCAAAATGCAAACTTTTTGCTAACGCATAGCTTGCGTGGCGGCGGTGGGCGTATTCACGGGCGTGAATACATTCGCCCTAGCACAAACGCAGGCGCGCAACCCGCCATGCAACACGGTTTGCACCAACTGCACACCACACGCCCCAACGAGCAAGCCGCCGCCGACAATTTCAACGGCGTAAACTGGCAGAGCGTACGTGGCGGTTTTCAGACGTTCGTCAGCAACACGGCGCAACACCCAGGTTCGCTGTATACGTTCGTCAGCACGCTAACGCCGACAATCGGCATCGCCGCCGTCGACGAATGGGACGGCGAGGCAGACCAAATCTCATCGCATGAGGCTTTGGTTACGATTGGCGGAATCCATAATAATGTCCGCCACGAGCAAGTCCGTTTTCATATGGATTTTACGTTCGATACGTCCACAACCGTGCAAAATCACGGGCCTGGGCTGGTTTTGCTGGAATGGCCTAATGTCCAATATCCGAACATTGCCCATGATTGGGAGTTTTCGCAACCGCAAATTTTCTACCGCACAATGACGGAGGGCGTTCCCATAAATTTAGCCACGGGCGAGGGGCTTTCTGACTGGATTTTGGTGGAAAATCAAAATAGTCCTGTGCCGCTGTTGCCTAGCGGAGTGCATATTCACAGTATTCGCTGGGTTTACGGGCAAATGTCGCTGTTGGAAAATGTGGATTTTCCGAACGTGGAAATTTTGGTTGAGGGAACGTATCGAGTCGCCAATCCAGCGAACCCTGCGGCAACGTACCGTGCAAACATGAACGTTGGCACATTCTTTTCGCACAACGAGCATATTTTCGCCGAAACAACGCAACGCTATTTTGGACGGCAAAACACCGCTTTTTACGATGTTTACGCCCAAACTCCGTGGCTAATCGTGTACAGCGGCGTTTATCGTACGCAAGCCGATGCGGTGGGCTTTCGCCTAGAAGAGGGCGCGGCGGGAAACCCCGCACAAATGACGTTTTACCGCCCTGGCGACGATATTTGGTATAGGATTTCTGTCGAGAACCGCAGCCGAAACCGTGCGCCGACCGCATACAACAGGCTTGGAACGGGCCCGTTGCTGTACCCCGTAATTTTTGACCGTGTTCCTGAATATTTGGTTGACATTTTCCCAGCGGGAATGACCGCCCAACAAGCCATGGAGCAAGGTTTTATTGATGTTCGCATTTTTGATGCCGTTACAGGGCAGGAAATTAGCGACATTGGGCGAGTAACGCTTACAACCACCGAAACTACAGGCTTTGACATTGCGGGTGCAAACCGAGTTGAACACAACGCAATCGGCGCGCCCGTCAACGCAAATCAATTAAACGAGCAAAACGCCGAAAACATTAGCTTTACGGTGTTTACGTACGCTTTCGAGCGGCCGCTTGGCAGGGACGAAACCATTGTAATTACCTATCGTGCGACCGCGCGGCAGGAAAATTTGCCCATGCTGTTTTTTGAGCAAACCACCACAGGCGAGCGATTAAACCCATATTTGCCCCGTTTTGGTGAATATTTGGCAAGCAGTTGGGCAACAGGAACAGGGCAAAACGTAACAAACCACCGCACAGTGCAGCCAGACACCGCCAACGACCGCAACTGGAACGCCAACAACAACCCGTTCCGCACAATGGACGCAAACTGGCTTATCCGAGAAACTGGCGTAACGGGAACGCCCAACTGGGGAACGCTCCCCGAGCGGTTTTTGAACCAATCGCTAACGTGGATTCCTGGCATGGCACAGGAAAACACCGTAAACGTCAGCGGAAACGCCGCTTGGTGGCAAGGCGGCAACAACAACCTTTTTGACCACGATTTGCGAACAGAATTGCGGCAACGCACCCATTTTGACAGCATTAACAACACAATGCGCCCCGACCGCTCCCGCTTTTCCAACTGGGCGGGCGTTTGGGAAACAAACTGGGCATCGGCGAACTCCGTCCGAGATTTGTGGGCGTTGGTTGTCAACCCTAGAGTTACGCCGTTTAGAGCCAATTTTCAAAATTATTTGCCCGCACCGTTTTCCGAGAACATGGACACAAGCCCAAATATTTTGTGGACACAAACCCGCCAACGGCTTGCCAGCGCTTGGCTGTACGGCACAAGCCAATTTGAGGTTGACGAAACCGTAACAAACCACTTGGGCGCGCCGCAACCAATGTCGTTTGTGGACAACCGTGGAAACTTGGGCGTTCAACGTCCAATCGCAACCGCTGGGCAAAACGACACAGGGCGGCGGCGGTTCGCAACGGACGATTACACTTTTGGCGTGGAATATGGGCAAGTTTTCACGGTTCATCAACGTGCCATAAATTACGGCGACTGGCAACTTGGCGGCGTGGAGTTTATCCACATTTTGCCGCGCGGGATTGCTCCCGTTTTCAACGCAAGCGGAAACATTGACGTTACGGCAATGTACGGCGACCCGAACTTGGCGATTCCCGCAACTGGGGCGTTCACAAGCGAGGGCAGATTGCCCGCCCCAACTGGGCTTTCGCCGATTCCGCCGCAATATACCGTCCGTGCGGAAGTCATACAACGTCCAAACGACAGTAATCCAGCGTTCCGTGCGCCACGCAACTGGGTGGAGAGCCGCAACGCCGATAATTGGGAATTTTTTGACGAGCCGCCTTATGTCGTGAAAATTACGGTAAATGCGCCGCTTGCCCCGTGGTGGAACAGGGGAACACTCGGCTTTGCGACCGATGCAAACAACCGCCAATACTACATCAACACGTCCTTTGACGTGGTTGTTACACACGAAAACCCTGACGGAATGTGGCACGATTTGCTGTTGACATCGTGGCTGGAAAACGACCCACACGCCGCATATGCCCAAATTTTCAGCCGAGATTTTGCAAGCGGAATGTCGGCAAATATCGCCACCGCTGGCAACGCTTGGCATGATACGGGCGTTTTCGGAATGGATATGACGCACAACCAGTTTGCAACCACCGAAATCGGCACAGCTGGCTGGCAAACGGGTGCACCTGGGCAATTTTGGACAACTTCGCCGTTGACATTCTCCGTACGTGGGCGAAACGTGCAAGCCACGCAATTAAGCACTTCTCGGGCAAGTAGCCTGTTCGGGCGTGGATTTTTGTCAACCATAAACACGGCAAGTTACGGCGAAACGCCCAACATTTTGGGCAGAACGGAACGCCAGTTCGCAATGGCTGGCGATGCGGTTCGCGCGCGGCAATCCACGCCCCGCCTGTGGACAACTTGGGACGACGGAACGCACCCAACTTTCTACAGCGAAGCGCGCGAGCAGTTTAATCTTAATATAAACCTGCTAAATCAGTGGTTTTTGGCGGAACGCCCGATAAACACCATACAGGGCAACGCCAACAACCACAACATGAACAACCACCGCACAAATGGCGGCTTGCAAGGCACTTTGTTCGAGCCCGTTATATCTAACATTTTGCCCTTTGGGCTTGTGCCAATGACGGCAAACGGCGTTCCGTTCCCGATAAATGGCGATTTTGGCAATATGCAAGCCGATTTTGGAGTTGTGCATAGCCAAAATAACGTGAATTTTAGCGATTTTTGGGATATTTCCGTGGTATTTATTGAAAATTCGGAATATACGCCGCCGTCCGTCGCTCACCCGCAAATTTTTGCGTTAAATGGGCAAAATGGCGAACTTTTGAATGGAAATAATGGGAACGGCGGAATTTTGGGCGGAATTTCCCAAAATCCCATAAACCCGCAAAATGACGGGCTTGACGGACTTGACGAAATTGACGAAACTTTGCCAGCCACAGTAACGCCAATTTTGCCCGAAATAACGCCGCCGCGCGGTGGGCATGAAGTGGGGCGTTACAAAATAACGCTAACTCCACGGGATTTTGCCAATTTTGCGGACGAAGTTATGCTGCGTTATGGCGAGCAGTTGACAGCGACAATCCCCGTATTTGTGGCGGAATGGCCTAACAACATTGCTTGGGGCGAAGACCGTGCTTTTGTGGTTGACCAATTTTTGAACGAGCAATGGCAACAAAACCGTGCATTTGTGGGCTTTAAGCGGAACATCAACTTTTTCTTCACGGAAGACGATTTTCCCGTTTCGCCGTATTTTGTGGCGGCAACTTTGGCGGAAAATGTGCCGTTTACGCCTGGCACAATCTCCCCGCCAACCGCCGCAAACTCCGCAACATCTGGCGACATTCGCCACACGAACAGCATAACACGCCTGTTGACTTTGTACGAACGGGACGATTTTAACATTGAAGATTTTGTTGCACGTGGTCGCCCAGAATTGCCGCTATATCCCAGAAACCGTGATTTTGACGGCAACGGAGCGGCATCGCAAATTATAGAGGGCGTGGAAATCTTTGACAGATTTCTCACGATGAACATGAATTTGTTCACGCAACGCCCAAATTTGGCACTTTATCACAACATCACGCCAAACAGGGACGACACAATCGTCCACGGCTTTGCGCCAGTTTTCAACTATCGTGATATTTTTTGGTATCACTTGGAAGTGGCGAACAGGCTGGATTATTCAATGTTGGAACAGCCGCCGAACTTGACTTTTGAGCAATGGCGGACTTTGGTGGAACGCCACGGCGGAACGCTTTCGGGCGGCTCGGTGCATATTTTTGACCACTTGCCGCACAACGTGGAAATTTTGGATTATGAAATTGCCTACATCAGCCCCGCTGGCGAGTTGGTTTCGCTGACTTCGGCACAAGCGGCGGCGGCTGGCTGGCAGGTTACAATCCACGAAAACAGCACGGGCTACCAAGTTGACGGCGATTATTTGCTACACGCCGAAATTATCACGGCGAGCGACTTTGCGAATACTGGAACAACCCACTGGCAACGCCGCGCGGGCGATTTGCGTACTGGCGAAAGTTTTTGGTTGCGGTTGCAAACGCAAGTTGTCGAGGTTGGCGAAAATGAGGGGCTTGCGCCGAACGAAATCGGCACAGATTGGGGCGTGTACACCGCAAACGCCTTTATGACGGCGGTCATCGATACCGCAATATCGCCAACCCTGCCCGAAGATTTCATAACTTACAGCTTTGCAACGTCCGAAAATAGGGCAAATTTTGACATTAACAATGACGGCATAATTGACCGCACAACGGGCATTGGCGAGATTATCCACAGCGGCGCGGCGGCTAATTTCACGGTTCGCAAGCCGTGGGCAGATTTCCGCATGGACACAAACCGCCCACGTACGCAGTTTGCGGGTGGAACGTCCACAAACCCGCTATATTCAACAATGCAGCCCATTGAAGTAATGCTAAACGAGGTGCAACTGTTCGGCGCGGACGTTCCCGAGCTGATTATCGTTGCGGACGTTATGTCCAGGTTCACGTACACGCCACGCACCCTGCAACCCGAGTGGACAAGCGAAGTTGCGAGTGTGCAAACGGGCTTATGGAGCGTTCCCGAGGGCGTGGACGAAAGTTTGTTCTCGGTAAAAGTTTTTTACACGCAAGAAATGACGGAATTTGGCGAAGTTGGCGACCGTTCGCAATGGCAGCTTATCACAGAAGTTGGCTTGCGAGCCAATGAAATCGTCCTGTTGCCGACAAACAGCACCGCGCGCGAGGTGGAAAAAATTATTTTCGTGGTGTCGCCACGCTCCGATTTGCCGCACGACCCCAATTTGCTTGTGCCAATCGGCTTGCAGATTGATTACGAGGGCGAGCCAAGCCCAGACGAAACCGACCCGAATCGGTTCAACAACTCGGTTATGCAGCAATCCAGCTTTAGTGCGGCGGTTTTCCGCAACGCACCACGCTTTACCGTGGTAACAACGGTATTTTCGGCACTTACGCAAACGCAATTTAGCAGCGGCAGACTGTGGTTGCGTTACGGCAACGAGCGTTATCACGATTTCCGCCGAGATTTCGTGGGCGTGGACGTTACAATGTCCGAGCCAGCCGTTGATTTTACGATAACGCAACACGCTTTCGCCTACAATCCGCCGCCAGTCGCAGGTGCACCAGACTTTTTCGCATGGACACCCAACTTTGAGGCGGACCCAGGGCTTTCCAACACGCTCCGCTACGAGATGACGCTGTTCAACATCGAGCAGGACGTTTTGGACGCAAGCCACAACATGGCGGTTCGGGCGTTGACGGAGGATATTTTGATAAATCCTGTGATTGTGCTTGCAATTCCGCCAACCGTGGGCATTGACGAAAATCTCGTTGAATGGGACGACCTAAACCGCTCGGACGTGGGCTTTATGGTTGCGGCGGTGGCGGGAAATCCATTCTTCCAGCAACGGCACGTGTGGCGGTGGGAGCATACCCGCATTGACCCCACCAACACCAGTTATAGCTTGGATTTCGTGGCGATGCACTTTGACAGTATTCCTGGGCTTGGGCGCGACACGCTCCGCTTTGAGTTTGAGGGCAACATGATGCCTGGCGACACGTTGACGGTAACGATAACCGCCGATATTACGGACTTTGGGGCGATGGCGCTACAACGGGATAACACCGTGGCTTTGGCGGCGGGCTTTAGTTTCAGCGGCGCACTAACGCACTACACCGACCCCAACGACGACACGCTCACACGCCCGATTCCAAGCGGGTTAATGCCCGATAATTTTGACTGGGATAGGAACGGCAGAGCCGCCGACCGCCGCATACAGCACCAAACGCCGCCTTGGAACGTAGCACAGCGGCAAGATTTCCCATTACACAAACGGGCAATAACCGACCTAACCCGCCCGTCGGGCATAACAGAGGGCTTTGCCGCCGCCGCAACAGAGGGTTCGGCAATCTCGTACGAACTGATAATCAGCAACACCACGCTACCACGCCCAGCGGGGCAACTGTACAACAATCCCGTTTTCTTTGATGTTCTGCCGTTTTTCGGCGATGAGGGAATGTTGAGCGAAAACCCACGACACTCCGCATGGCACGGCTTTGTCGAGCCCGATTCGTTCCGCCTTGACTGGATAACGGACGGCGGTGCGACCAATTTGACGGATTTATCCCGCATTTGGGTTGGTCCAATCCGATTCAACGGCGTGGGCAATTTTACGCCGCTGGACGAAAGTTACATTGTGCCAGCCGCTTTGCGGGGCGATGTTACGGGATTTTACGCCATTCTCACAAGTGATGCGGTTTTCCGCCAGCACAACTTTATAAGAGTTTCGGAACTTTTGGCAATACGAAACACCCAACCTGCCCAATTTGAGCGGCTTGTGAGGGCGATTCGTATGGTTTACGCACAATCGCCGCCAAACTTCCAGCTAGGCGGCATGGAATCGCTCCGCCTTTCGGTTGACATTCGCGCGCCGCTAAATCTGCCGTTTTTGGCGGATATGGCTCTTGCGAGCGAGATTGAGATTTTTGAGGATTACACAATTTGGAACAACTTCGCATCTAGGCATGACGGCATGGCGAACCCTATGGAAAGCCGCTTGGTTGGGGCTTTCTTGCAAGCACCGCCGAACAGGGCTTATATTGGCGATTTTGTTTGGTTTGATGTCAACCGTGATGGGCTTGAAAATGAGGCGGTGGAATATTACATTGCCGCAAACGGTCGGCGGTTGCCCGTTTTGCGTGGCACTCCGCAGGAAACGTGGGTGCATGGCTTTGACCCTGGAATTAACGGCGTTTTGGTGGAGTTGCTGACGGCGGACGGCTTTTTAAGCGACATTGACGGCAATCGCATTGGGCTTGGCGGAATCGCTAACGGCGAGCGGTATTACATTATTTTGGACGCTTTCGGCAATCCGCAAATTGACCCAAGTAGCTTGCAACAAATGCCAGCCGCAAGCCCACCCGTGCAATACACGACAATGAGCGACTTTGCGGGGCGGCAGGGCTATTACATTCTGACGAACCTTGCACCGAACCGAGATTATCGGTTGCGGTTTACTTTCCCAGAGGAATGGGCTTATCACGGGTTGACAACGCTCACGTTCCATGACGGCGTGGAGCTGCAAGGTTTTGGGCGTGGCGAACGCTTGCCAGCCTTGAACAACGCAAGCACCGCACCACAACCGATAACGGACACGTTTGTCGTTATTTCCGAGCCGTTCACTCTGCAACTTGGCTGGTCGGACGAGCGTTACACGAATTTTGACGTGGGCGTGAATATTCCAGTGCAGTTGCAGGGCGTGGCGTGGCAAGATGTGGGCTTTGACCCGCTTGATGCGGTTGACGAGTTCCGCAATGACGGCGTTCGGCAGGCGTTCGAGCCGCTGTTTGCGGGGGTTGAGGTTACGTTGCACAACCCAGACGGAACAGTCGCCATCGATATGCGGAATCGCCCAGCCGTGGCGGTTACAGACGAAAACGGCGAAGTTTGGTTCAACCACCTACGCCCGTACGAAACACTGTTTGCAACGGTTGTTTCGCCAAACTTCAACTTCCGCCGTGCAACGCCGTTTGTCCCATACGCCAACCCCCTTGAAAATACGGGCTTTAACGATATGCTGAATATGGCGGACGGCAGCCTGCGGACGAACCACTTCACGCTGAACCCGCTGACGGACGCAAGCGGCGCGTATATAATGAACGGCGAACGGTTTGCGCCGCTAATCGGGCTAGATTTCGGCTTTATGGAGATGGAACGCTCGATGATAACGGGCATTTTGTGGCATGACGAAAACGAGGACGGAATACGCAACGCAACAGAGCCACGGCTGGCGGGCGTTGAGGTGTTTTTGCGGCGGTATATTTTGAACGCAAACGGCACATACACGCTAGATTCCACATTTGCGGAGCGTTCGATGTTCACGAACAGTTTGGGGCAATATGCGTTCAATCGGCTCGAGGCGGGAGAATACGATGCTTTCGGCAATCAGACGATTTTCGCCTACAGCGTGTTTATTCGAGAATTGCCGCCAGGGTTCAGTATTACGGCGTTTAGGGCGCGGCCTGATTGGCTGGACGTGGCGACCGCCGAGCAATACGACAGCGATTTATTGACAGACGGTAATATGACCCCGACACGGCTTGTGCTGGCGAAACGGCTTGACAATAACAGCGGCTGGGATATTGAAACGGCGGAACTTTTCACGGGAACGGATGCGGGCTTTGTGGCTTGGGCGGCTGGCTCTATCAGCGGCGTTGCTTGGGACGACCTTAACGAGGACGGCTTAAATGACGGCGTGGCGAACGGCGAAAATCCTGTGCAGGGCTTGCAAATGCGGCTAGAGGCACGGCTTTTGGGCGATGCGACTTCCACGTTCCAGCCTGTGCGAGTTTCGGCGGCTGGGGAGGTTCTTTTGCCCGATAATCCAGCGGCTGGCGAAAACTTGACAACGCTCACGAACGAGGACGGTTTCTACATTTTTGAGAATTTGCCGCCAGCAAGCATTTTCACACGGCTTGCGGGTGCGGACGGCGTTTATCGTTGGGCAATCTATGAGTACCGAGTTTACACGTCCATTGAAAATTACGATTTCGTGGAGTGGACGATTTTGGGCGATTCGCAAGCCCCGCGCGAGGTTCGCAATGATACTTTTGCGGACAGCTTGCGTGGCGACAGAATCGGAATAATGGAGATGTACAGAAACGGCGTTTTGGCGGTACAAAATACCGTGAATGTGCCGTATGCACTGGAGTTGTGGACGTTGACCAATGCGGTCAATATCGAGCACCAAAACACAGGTTTAATTTTTGGGCAACCTGTGTGGATTCGTGGCACAGTTTGGGCGGACGAAAACGCCGACGGCTACATCGGCGCGGCGGAAGAGCGGCTTGCAGGGGTGCAAGTTTCGCTGTTTGCACGGTTTATGCAGGATTCCACAGGCACGGTTGACCAAACCTGGCGGGAGTTTGCGGATTTATTCGGCAACGCAAGCATTCTCACGGACGAAAACGGCGAGTTTGCGTTCAGAGTTTACCCCGCCTCGTTCAACTTGACCGATTGGGCGAATTTAATGAGAATGTTCGAGTTTAGGGTTGCGGTTGACAAAACGACAGCCCAGCAGTTCAGCAATCCCGCACTATTGGCGGATAGTACGATTATCCGCTACCAAGATTTTGACGATTTGCCGTTGCGAGCGGAACTTTCGCAAGAAATGCAGATAAGTTGGGCAAACCGTGGCACAAGCGAGATTATCACGTTTGGCGAGTATGCGGACGGCTTTTATTTGGCGGGTTCTATCGATTATCGGAACGCCGTGCATTTGGAAAATGCGGGGATAATTCCGCCGCCGCAAGCCTTGATAACTGGGCAAGTTTGGTATGACGAGGGGCGCGACGGCTGGCTGGACGACACAGACGAGTGGCTGGCGGACGTGG
>WRKK01000359.1 GCA_009782245.1 Defluviitaleaceae bacterium
AATTATGAAAAACGCCCTCCAGCGGAAAATTCATGTCAACCACTTCTGGAGCAATCATTTTTATCAGCGGCAAAAAAATTCGCTCGGTTGCCTTGCCAATGTAGCAATCCTCCATGGGCGGCTGTCCGACGACGGTTGCCATGTAAACTGGTGCTTGCTTGCGTGTGATTTTTTCCACGTGAAAAACAGGATAATAGTCTTTTTCGGAGTAGTAGCCTGTGTGGTCGCCGAACGGGCCCTCGATTTTTAGCGGCTCGTTGCAGTCAACATAGCCCTCGAGGACAAACTCGGCGTTTGCCGGCACGTAAATATCATTAGAAACGCACTTCACAAGCGGCACAGGACGTTTCCGCAACCAACCCGCAAACAAAATTTCGTCAATCATATCGGGCAGCGGCGCGGTTGCGGCGTAAACCGTTGCGGGGTCTGCGCCAATCGCAACGGAAACGGGCATTTTGCCAGTCGTCCGCTTATATTTCTCAAAAATACTTTTGCCGTCTTTGTGCAAATGCCAGTGCATTCCCGTTGTTGTTTTGTCGTACACCTGCAAGCGGTACATTCCTATGTTTTGCCGCCCAGTTTCGGGGTCTTTCGTGAAAACCAGCGGCAACGTTACAAACCGTCCGCCGTCGCCTGGCCAACATTGCAAAATTGGCAAGGTGGACAAATCCGCATCTTCTACAACCTGCTGGCAGGGGGCTTTTTTGGGCAGCTTGATAGGCAACGCCGCCGCCAGCCGCAACACTTTCGGCGACATATTAAACAATTTCGGCAGCGACATATAATTGGAAAGTTTTATCATTTCGGCGATGTCGGCGGCGATGTCGTCAATTTTGTCAACCCCTAATGCCATTGCCATGCGTTTGTACGTCCCAAAAGTGTTTATCAGCACGGGATATTTTGAGCCGACAACATTTTTGAACAGCAAAGCAGAGCCGAATTTTTTGGAAACTCGGTCGGCAATTTCGGTAATTTCCAAAACGGGGTTGACTTCGGTTGTAACCACTTTCAACTCGCCTTGCTTGTCCAGTTCTTCCATAAAATGGGCGATGCTTTTATACGCCAACTTTTTCACCTTTTTCCGTGTTTTCAGTTTTTTCCCCTTTTTCTGGGGGTTTTTCTGCGTTGTTTTCGTGGTTACGCCAAATTATTGATTTTGGCGGACATTTTGCCACGCAATCCCCGCAATCAGTGCATTTTTTATAATCCACTTCAGCAAGCAAGTCAAAAACGTTGATGGCGGCAAATTCGCAAGTTCTTTGGCACATTCTGCAAGCAATACAGCCAACTTTGCAACAGCCACGCACGGTTTTCCCGTTATCGTTGGAGTTACACGCCACCCGAACATTGCTATCGTGCGGCACCATTTTAATCAAATTTTTGGGACAGACGGGAATGCACTTTCCGCAAGCCACGCATTTTTCGTTGTCGATTTTTGCAATGCCGTCTTCCATAATGACTGCGTCAAATTCGCAAGCGACAAAACAGCTACCGCCGCCCAAACAGCCGTAAGTACAGGCTTTCGCACCGCCAGCTACAAGCTGCATTGCGGCGGTACAGTTGTTCATGCCGTCGTAATCGTACAAAAACGTGCTTTTACTTTGACCGCCAGCACAGCGGACAAACGCCACTTGGCGGACAGTTTGCTTAACTTCTACGCCCAAAATTGCACCAATAGCGGCGGCAACTTCCATTCCGCCCAACGGGCAGCCCTCTGGCGGAGCGGCTCCGTCCAAAATTGCCTGGGCAAAATTGGCACAACCAGGATAACCGCAACCGCCGCAGTTTGCGTTCGGCAGTGCATCGGAAATTGCTACTAACCGTGGATCTTGTTCCACATAAAATTTTTTGGCGGCGTAACTTAAAATAACGCCAAACGCCAATCCCATGCCGCCCAAAACGGCGGCGGAAGTTATAATTATACTCATAAGCTAATCAACCCCGAAAATCCCATAAATGCTATAGCCATAAGACCCGTAGAAATCAAGGCTATAGGAAAACCCTTAAACGGTGCTGGGATATTACAATATTCTATTTTTTCTCGAATACTTGCCAATAGGACTATTGCAAGCGTAAAGCCGATTGCCGCGCCCGCCGCATGGACGATTGACAGCACAAAATCTTCGGTAAAGCGGTCTGTGTTGATGATTACCGCACCAATAACAATGCAGTTTGTGGTTATCAGCGGCAGAAAAATGCCCAACGAGCGGTACAGCGTAGGACTTGCTTTTTTCAGATAAACCTCAACCAACTGCACAATACTAGCAATTATCAGGATAAAAACGATATTGGACAAAAACGTGATTTCCAGCGGCATAAGTACAAAGTTAAACACCACAAAACAAGCCGCCGCCGCCAAAACTAGCACAAAAGTAACCGCCGCACCCATTCCGACAGCCGTTTCTATTTTTCGTGAAACGCCAAAAAACGGGCATAATCCCAAAAATTGCGATAGCACAAAATTATTAACAAAAACCGAACTCATAAAAACCAAAAACACCATTGACATTCATAATCCTCCTTTGGCAAACATTAAAACTTTGAAACATCGCCCAAACTCCGCAAGGAGCATTACGGGCTGTATTCAAGCCTTGCCCCGCTTTTCGGGAAACTTGCCAAAACCCCAAAATTTCCCTGCATATTCATTATACGAGATGTTATTATCAAAGTCAAATATTGCTAAAATTTGGAATTTTTAACGATAGGATAAGTTTAGCAAATTTTTTTGCGGTTGTCAACAAAAGTTGTCAACAAAAAATGTCAACAAAAATTGTCAACAAAAAAAGAAACGCAAGAAATTTAGCAAAAAATCCCGTAAAATAAAAATTTGCGGGATTTTTGTGATGGCAACCTAAAGCTACTGCGGTAATTTCCCCAACTTCCTCGGATTGCTCGGGGGTTGGTGGTTGTGAATGGTTGTCTGCAAAATGTTGCTGTAGGGTGTGGTTTTTTTGGGGAAATTCTTTTTGTGCCGCAAACAAGCAATGCAAGAGAGGTTAATTGGTTCTGTCTCTCTAATTCTTCCGCCTGTAGCGTAACGCACGACTGGTTCTTGTGTTAAATTTGGGGGCGGTAAACCATTTTCATAAGCGAAAATATGCGTTGGGTCAAACACATTTAATTGGGTAAAAAAGACTGCGGCAATCAAAATTGCAACCATTGTCTTCTTTGTGAAATTTGTTTTCATAGACTATCCCCTTTCGGATTTTAATTTCTCTGTAAAAAGGGATAAAAAATGTTAGTCGGTAAAATACCGACTAACATTTTGTTATCTTCATTTTGGTTTACTCCTTTTTGCTGGTTTATGTATTGGTGTTCGTGGGCGGAAATTAATCATAGCTAGAACACTCGTTTAACGGTTTTAATTATACACGTATAACTCTGATAGGTCAACATTTTTTTGAAAATAAATTACTCACTAGACATCTTCTAACTGCCTCACACTTTCAACAAACTGGGTTGTATCTTCTTTGGTTAATGTTGCTATTAAGTTCATAGGGTTATTAACATTTGACCAATAAACCTCTACACTTCCATTATCTTTAGGCAGGGCGTGAAGACTTGCATGAGGTCCCGTAAAATTTAGAACATGGAAGATGTTAATATCATTATAGCTAAAAGTTTTTTGGCTAGATACGTTTACAAAGGCTCGCAAAACATTTTTTTTGGTTTCACACAAGCTCCGCTCCCCTAACCTAACAAAAGTTTCGTCGTTTTTCACATAATATGTAGCGTATCCCTCTTCTATAAATTCAATCATAAATTGTGTGTTGCCGAAAGGCAATATTATTTTTTTATCCATGGCGGCTGAACCTCCTTTTCGTTTTTGTAAAATTTCACCGTGTTAGACAGTTTGTTCCAATTTTGATGTATGTGTCTCAATTCATGCGATGTTGTGCATTCGGCAAAAGTACCAGCATTATTGAGAATGTTTTCTATATCTTCCATGTAAGTTAAATCAAAATGGATAAACAGCCCCTTTTTGCACCATTCTTCTATAATAGATATGCTGTATTTTGCCCATTCGTTATCGTATCCAGCCGAGAAAGGGTCGGCAAAATCTGTTAATGTCTTGCCGCCGTATTTTTTGCAGAATTTTTCAAGGTTAGACCCAGCCGAAGGACCGTACACTAAATCGTTGTCTCCAAACCTTAAAATATGCGGGATATTGGCTGTGTGTTCGTAATCGTTGCCATTTTCTTGCTTTAGTTGTTCAAAGAAGTTTGTTTTTTTCATATTCGTTTTGCTATCTCTCTATTTTTGGTTGGGTGTGGGGAGAGGTGTGTTGTTTGAATCTGTTTTTATTATAATATATGTTTGTTGGATATGTCAAATTTTTGGTAATAAATTTTTTCTAGTGAAACCATCGGTTGCCATGTGGGTTTCTGCGAATGCGAAAGGTATGTTGTTCCAGCGTAATGGTATCTCGATTGGGTCGCCTACTGGTCCTACTTCTCCTCGGTCTTGGTCGTCATAGTTGTCTTCTCTGTCAAAGTCATAACATTCCCATTCTCCGCATTCTTCGAATGGTTCGGGGGAGCAGTCTTCTGGTTCTGGTTTTTCTTCGGTGCAGTCTTCTGGTGGGGTTTTGTTTTCAAAGTCTATTTCCGATATAGCCTGTTGCAACTGGCTTTCTCCCTCGCTCCTTGCCCATGCTTGCCAACTAGCTACTGCACCCTCTTCAGTACATTCTAACCCTGTGTCTGATGTGAATTGATTTCCGTATTCTTCCCACGAAATGGTTACTGGCGAAATTTCAGAAACGCAATCTTCGTTAGATATATCTGTTGGGTAGACTGTTTCTGGATCTTTTGTGTCACATTCACCGCCAAACGTGAAAGTAAATTCTGTATAAACTCGCTCTACGTCTTCCATTGATATAGCGGGTTCTGGACATGACACCCAAACGTTCTGTATTCCACCGCCTGTAATCCCCTTTTGTCCGGGCTGCATATTTGGCATATCCATTCCTACTCTAACTGTTACTTCATGTTCTGTACAATCGCCTTCTTGTGGATGTCCTGCTATAAGAAAACCGCCGTCAAATAAATCCATCAATTGGTCGTCGCTTAAGGTATCTATACCTCCAATAGCTGTGCCGAGAGAGGCTGACATTATAAACGCATTATTGCCAGGTGTGCCACCAATTATATCTACCGATAAATTCGGACCCCAACCATTAATGTGAAACGGCTCGGACACAAAAGTCCCCCATTCGTTAGGGGTAGTTGAAGATTGACTTGCAGGATAAACGGCTATGCCTCTACCCCCTACACGTGGCACTATTGAATGCGCCGCCCTAGCGTTCCAGTGCATAGCACCCAGTCGGGCTAAAGCAGCACCTTCTCTAAGGTCTTCTCTATAAAATCGAACGTTTGGTTCAAACTCTTCAAAAAAATACACATCTTCATAGAAATATTCAGGCAAATCCATATATAAATCGCCTACTAATAGTGCAACCGTTTCTGCGTCCAACAATCTTGCATCATCTAAAAGCCGTTGTTGGGCGGTGGTTAAATTTGTATTGGTTGTGCCGTTTAGATAGGCTGTTATTATGCTTGCCTCTCCTAACGTAGGAGAATTTTGGAATATAAAATTTATAGCCGCTGCACTCAATCCACCAATGCCCTCACTACTTCCAAAATCTATTTGAAATGAAGTGCCATTGAGTGGAAATTGAGGCACATTATGGTCTATGCAAACAATATCACAAATTTCTCCATCGACAAATGCTGTACCTACAGAAAATCGCCATGTGCCCTGAAAACCAGTTCTCGAATAGTCTGCGACATTTAACATGGTTTGATTGCGTACGGTCGCTGTTACTGAGGTAGAGCGAGCAAGCCCTCTCGGTTGCGGTATGTTGAAACGCTGGATTGTTTCTTCTAACTGGGAGTCTCGCAAATATTCCTCTAGTGCAGGAAGTGCCTCTGCTAATTCTTCTTCTAAATAGCCAGCTACATATAAAGAACCGTCTGCTAGTATGTGAACTCTTCCTGCCCAAGGTAAATCTACGTAGGGCTGTGTTTCAAATACTTCAAAGTCTACGCCTGGGGTGCGACGATTTGGCATTAGCCACTCAAATTCGTCTTCTGTTTCATACGCTAATGCTAGAGTATTGAATATTAGAGTTTCTTCTGTGTTAATGTCCCTAATCCTTCCACCTGTTGCGTACGGATTATACTCAATTTCTGTGATAAGTGGTGGCAGTAAATCACTTTCATGAGCAAATACCTCTACTTGACTAAAATTTGCGAGATGTGAGAATAGCATTATCACACATAAACTACAAGATGTTAAATTTTTTGCTAATTTGTTTTTCATGTTTGTTGCTCCTTTACTGTGAAATTATAACTTCACAGTAAAGGGGGTGTGTAAGCAAAACCCCCACGATATTATTCATAAAATATCGTGGGGGTTTTTTAGGCTTACTGACCGAAAAATTTCAAAACAGCCATATTGTCAGTATAACCTAACCCAATCAACATTGGGTTTTGTTCTGTTGATTGGTATAGTGAAAACAAATTTCTAAAGTGAGGAAAAGAATTACTGAACAACAAAGAGTACGCTACTGCCTCAACAATACCTGGTAAAAGCAAATCTTCTGTTCGTAACAGTCGTGGAGCACTACCACTTATGTTTTCTGAACCGCGATTTACGTAACCATAACCATCACGTTGTAGTTGCGAAACTTGGTGGGCTACCCTTATTGAAAGACTTTCACCAGTAGGTCTATAGTGTACGCTAGGGATTGTCCTATTCGTTTGGGTATTACGCAAACCGCTAGTTCTGTCGATTAAGCCTGAATCTATAGCATCTTGCCATAAGTCAGCGTGTTCTTGTGCAAAACGGTTTACCCTCCCGTTTATTGCAACTGGACCCATACCTAGTTGTTCACGATAGAATGTAATCAAATCAGATAAGGTTTGGTAAAGATAGGTTATATCTCTGCTACCATATTGCTCTCTTAAACGGAGCAATTCTTCATGGGTTATTGGCGAACCAAAATTAGAGATTACCCAATTTTCTCTAACCTCATGCTGTAATCTACCTAAGTTTCTAAACTCCTGCTCTGTCATCGATAAATCGCTTAACATCTGCATTCCAAGCGGAGTATGTAATGGTGTAATGTCAATGTAAGACAAAAGACCCGCACGGTATTGAGCAATTAGTCTAGTTTCTTCTATTTGTGTCATAAGTTCCCGTAATTGTTCCTCCGAGGGTCTTGCTAAATATGTATTGTGAAAGTCCCAAGCCTCGATTCTTCTTTGGGGTGTTAGGCTATTCCAAATATTCCTTGGCATTCCTGGTGGCGGTTGGTTTGGTGTGGTCGCTAAAATGGGAGTTGTAAGTAAGAATGTAAAAACCAACAAACCTAACATTATTTTTATTTTCATTAAACTTCATCCTTCTTTATTCCGCAAACTTTTTCAACGTCTTTTATCATTATCATTCTCAAGTTGGACGGCGAATCTTCCGCCATAGTACGTACTGCAACTGCTAGGCGTATATCTTCGAAAAGATTGCGTACTCCTCTAGCATTGCCAAACTCTTTAGCATTAGTAATGGTCTTGAAATATTTTTCCAAAATATCATAGGTATCCCAACCGTCATCTTCTAGTTTGTACCCTTTATTGCGAACTATGGTATCAAATATAGCCCACAATTCTGAATCAGTATAATCCTTGAACTCAAAGTGGAACTTTATCCTTGATTTCAATCCAGGATTACTTTCGTTGATTAACTTGTCCATTTCGTCAGTATAACCGGCTAAGATAACGACAAGTTGGTCGCGATATCTTTCCATTGCATCCATTATTAAGTCCAAAGCGACTTTTCCAAAGTCATTTCCAGAATTGGAATCTTGATACAGCATATATGCCTCATCGATAAATAAAACGCCGCCTAAAGATTCCTGCACCACTTTTTCAACTAAAGCCTCCGTATGCCCAACATACCTACCTACTAAATGCTGTTTGGTTACTATGGTTGGCTTATCCTTTTTTACAATCAAATCACACGACTTCAGTAAATTATGTACACGCTCGGCAACGGTTGTTTTACCTGTGCCTGGGTTGCCCTTGAAGACCATATGAAAAGAACCTACATCTACAGTTGGCTTTTTGTTTTTGGCTGAGAATCCTAGCATTTCTTTGTGTTTTGTTACCACATAATCTTCTTTTATATCTTCTTCGCCAACCTCTTCTGCCGATTCTTCCTCTAGCAACTTTTTGAAATACTTGCTAAGAGACTCAAATTCCTTGAATTTTTCTTTTACCTCTTTAAGACCAACTAAATCATTGAGAGTTACAGTTTGGATTTCTAACGGGGGATTTGTGTCTTTCTCCTTTAGACCCTCTAAGTTGACTGTTGTTGTGTTATTGTCTAATTTAACGTTGCACAAAAATTTGCCGTCAACTACATGAAGTTCGCCGTCTATAGCGTAATATACCAGTTGCGGTTTGCTATTATGAGTTTGTTCACCCAGAGGTGCTATTTGTTGAATAAATTTTCCCTCAAATTTTAAGAGTATATCTTTATGGTAGCCATTTGAAAACACCATGCTGACATTGTTGTTTTCAGAAAAAACTACGGTATATCTGGCACTATACCCTTCTACATCTATATGTTCGTTCTACATCTATATGTTCGTGAATTTCCGTGTTGACAGGGAATATATTTACAAAATTATTTTGAAACGACCCTTTTTTATAATAGTTGCCTTTTGGCGAAGTGAACTCACCCTCTATAAAACGATCCATCAGCTTGTAACGGTACATTTCTTCATACTTATTGAACCTTACTTTGTAAGGATAATAGCCCTGCGTTTCAGGTAAAGTCGCAAAAATAAGTTGTTTGATAGGGGATAGGTAAATACTGCCCTTATAAGGCTCGTCGTCAGTTCTCCTATCTTTGCTATGTATTTGAATTTGTGGCATTACTGATTTAGTCGTTAAGTCTAATTGCACCTTACAGATAGGGGTTTCTTTGCCGTCCTCTTCGTTAGTTACAAATTCGTAGTATGGCGAATTTTCCAACTCTTCAGCAAAAGAAAACTGAAATCTTTCCTCGTCATGGTTAGCTTTTATAAGGCGTTTATCGTTGGATAAATAGTTTAGGTTGAACCAACAACTCTTCCCTCTAAACACACTATCGCCACCATAATAAAAACTTTCCTTTATCACTCCATTGTCGACATGAAACGGAGTATCAAAATCAAAAGTACCTTTATATAGTACCTTTGAAGGGTTGTTTGCCTGTCTTATTATGATGTTGTCATATTTCATGTGATTTCCTCCTTAACTCTCAGCATTGTTACGCCGTTTATTTACTTACAGACTCATTATACCATAAATATTGGCAGGAAGAACAGGAAATATTTAACGAAGTTTTTTGGATAAATGCGATGCAGTTTGTGCAAGTTGCACAAATTTGTTTTTGTTTTGGTAAATATTGCTAGTGTTGTTGCAAAAGTTGTTGTTTGAAAATATTTTCCCGTTAAGTATTTGTTAATTTGTGCCGATATACTATGTATAGGAAAAAAATAGACCGACTGCAATCGGTCTAGAAAGGAATGATAATATGTTACAAAAAGTACTTATTACCCTTTTTGCCTTATTTTGGGTAATATCGTTCTCGGCTTTACTTGTTAGTTTGTTTGCACTAAACGTTTGGGTTTTGCCCTACATAATACTTATGTCCGCTGGATTCTCTCTGATTTTTTGCTTGGCTTTAGTATTTTTAGACATTGTACCCCAACTAATCCGCCGCTACAACTAAAGGTTCAACCGTTCTTTTCTTTTTCATAAAACTTTAGTTAGAAAAAAGAACGGTTTGAAAGAAAAATGATAAAGTCTGTTCTTTGCAAATAACCTCAAAACTTGGTTATTTGCAAAGAACATCAATCCTTTCCCTTAATAATCTAGAGTTGTAGTGAACTAGATTGACTAAATCTGACTGACGAGAATTAGTTCTAAACGTAGAAACAATTTGGAACAGGTTGGTGCTGTCCTTGACATACAAAGCCTTTTGAGTCGTATTCAAACAATCAATAATCTGCAAACAGCTTTTTCCAGTCTCTTCGTTAAAAAAACATTTCATATGCTAATGAAAAACTTTGTTTAGCTTTTGTATAAAAGGAGCAACAGCAAACTGTAGCCTAAAATCCTCTGCCTCAAAAATAAGCCTTTTATTATATTCGTCGTGTCTGAATCTTGCTTTCGTACTGCATTATCCCCCCGTTTTTTGCTAAAGGCAAGCCAAGTCAGCCTACTGAAACTATAAGCCGTTCATATCAGTAAAAATATAGTCTTTGATTTCAGCTATACCAATTATCCATTTTCCAGCTTGCATTGCCATTTCCTTACCTACAAACATCAACGGCTTAACAACGTCATAACTTTCTTGCTCATATATTGTGAAAAATAATATTTCAACATCGTAATTTTGGTTAGGGATATATTCTTTTGTTTTACTCACGATTGCTCCAGAGAACAAAAAATCGTCTCCGAAATTAAAAGCGGGTCTCAATTTTTCCCCTTTTTCGTCCCCTTCGTAGGTCTTACCTTCTCTAGTAAACCTAATTTTGGCTTTTGCTTTTAACATAAAATTCCTCCTATAATTTGTGTGCAATGGAAATAATTGAACTATTGAACAAGTCCAAATCTTATTCGTATATAATCACAGTACCCTTACGGAAAATAAACAAGTCCACGACTGTGAAATCCGCTATTCTTTCCAGAATTGATTTATTTACAACTACTTCAAAAACTGCAACAGAAGTTCTTCCGATAGGAGTGTTTGCAAACTTCAAAGTCTCTTCAAAATCTAACCCAAAATACTTTACATTTACGCCTTTCCCAATGGAGAACTTTTCCGTCTTCATAATAGAGTAATATTCTTCTACGCCAACCGCTCTATATAACTTTGTTGTGCTAGGTATTTTAACACATTCTTTTTGTTTTGTGAAGAAACCAGTTGGATGTATTATCACTTTTTATACCACCCCCTTTTTTTAATCTTACCTTTTGTCTGGGTTTGTCAATTAGCGATTATGGCGTTGTTACGCCTTTTATTTTAAGTTTTTTATTATACCATAAATGTTAGCAGGAGGAGCAGAAAATATTTAACAAAATTTATAAAATAAATGTGATAGCCCTTGTGCAACTTGTTTGGGGTGCTGAACTAGCACACCCCCTTTTCGTATTTTAATCTTCTTTTCTGTCTAAAACTGTGGTGTAAAACACATTGGGCTGTGGGGGCGGATTTTGACTACCTATTACAAATTTTACGGTATCCTTCTCCGCAAACCATTCGGAAGTAACACCTGAACCGAGCACCCATAAATCGTCGACAAAAACTATCACTATGTTTGCCCGACTTTACCTTACCCAAAAAGTCGTCAACCTCTTCTATAAAATCTGTAGCCAGCGGAGTAATTCTTGTTACGTTGGGAAATCGAATATCTTTATACTCCATCTCCTTTGGGTCTACAACTAAATAAACACAATCTTGATGCAATGCTGGGTTGAGATTGCCGTCGAATAACTTTCTTACCTCGTGGCTCTTTCCCGAGCCTGTTGTACCTTGAAACCAAATATTTTCAAAATTTATTTGCATAATACACCTCTTTCTGCATTCTAACCCCAATGTGAAAGGAGTTTTAAGTTATGGGTAAAGTTTATCGTGAGATTGAAACATTTATATATGAATTAGTTAAAAATCACTTGTTATTGCAAGTTGACAAAAATCCCGTAGGTGGAGAAAGAAAATACACTACACTAATAAATTAGAATGGCTCAAAATGATACAGTTTACATTCTTATGATTATTTGCGGTTATTCTTTTTGGAGAGGAGACGGATAATAAATATGGTCAACTCGATTTTTATGTAAAGAAATGTGTCTTGTTGAATGTTTCTGATTGTGTTTGTGTTGGTGTTTCCGAAAGAATAATAGGCTCTTCTCTTTTGACTAAATTTTTGATGCCTATTTCTTGGTGGACTAAAAGTTTGTCTTCGTGGTTGTCGATAAAGTAGGTTATATATTCCTTGACAAATAGTTCCATGTTTCTTATTTAGATTAGTGTATTTTCTAGCTTTTTATCAAAAACATCCACAAACACATCATAATCTGCGTTGTTTCTCAACTTACTCCAGTCTCTCAAAGCATTTCCTGTATTGTAATTCCCCGCAACTATCTTAAACTTTTTTGATTTATCTTTTGTAGGAGTTCCAAAAACAGTAGGATAAATAATTTGTAACTTTTGGTGGTCTCCTGTGTCTTGACATCTTTCGTTAGTTCTCTTTAGCTTGTCGTAATCGTCAACCAAATTAATTGCGGCAATGGCAACATGATAACAAGCATAATAAAGCCTACTAACCCTGTCTCGGTCGGTAACAGCGAGTAAATAGCGTTCACAAAGATTAGTCGCTCTGTTTAATTCGGCTTGAAAGTTTTCTTTATGCAAACATATCACGCTCCCTCATTTCTTCTATTGCTCTGCTAATATCTACATCATCTGCCTCAAACTCATGTTCAATCGTCCAAGTTCGTGGCAACATACTTGTATTTAGACGCTCTGTTTTCATTTCTTCGTGATAAAGTATATAGACCTTACAATGAGTATCTGAAAATTGCAATACATAGATAGAGGTAATAATGCCTTTGTTAGCCTCAACAAATTCGTTCACGTACACTTCTTTATTCTTTAACATAGATAAACTCCCCTTTCAAACCTAAAGTTGGAATAATATGCCAACTATCCGTTGACCCTAACTCGTCTTCAAAATATGGAGTTACAAAATCCAAACCCTCAACGGATATTTCCTGCTCCCAATCCACTTCTTCTTTAACCTTGACAAAAATGGTTTTAACAAACCAGCTAGACAAATCCATCACATAATAGTCAATAAAGTTGTCCCCTAAACTCTTGATAAATAACTCTCTTAACCTCTCTGGGTCATATATCGTTTTACTCATAATTGTTGCTTCTTTCTTGGTGTGACTCTAGTAAAAAGAGTACCGTGTTTTTGTTCTCGTCGTCTGAATTGGCTATCACAAGATTTTCCCTTTTATCGCACAATTCTGTAGCAATTTTTCTAGCATCATCTAAAGAATCATGCTTGCTATGCACATTACCTACTAACTTATTGTCAACCCATTCTGTGTCAGTTATAACTGTATAACTTGTTGGATATTCCAAAGTTATACCTCTTACACCTCTTTTTGGGCTTGTTTGTGGAACTTCTTCTGGTTGGGTTTCAAAAGGTTTATTTTGTAGTTCAAATAGTTTCGTATCCGAGCGAAAATGTAGACGAGATAAAATATCCATGCCGATAATTCCGTGATAACGCACATCTTCCCAGTCTAACGCATCTACTTCTAAATCTGGCACAGTTACTATACTGGCTAACACCAATTTTGATATTTTAGTTGTGTCAAAAGCACGTTTTCCTGCTGCCGTATTTTTCTCAGTAGGCCCTTTTGCAAACTTTGTATATCCCAATCGCTGCAGGGTATTTCTAGTTACAGCAGTTTTGGTTGCTCCTGTGTCAATTAAAAGTTGAATTTTCTGAAACTTTTTCGTTGCTCTTGAATGATACAGATAGCAATCAACCAACATTGTGTTACCTAATCCTGTTTTAATATCTTTAACTGGAACTGATATAAACAAATCCAACATCATCTTCCCCTTTCACCATTTTCCACAAACTAATATCTGTATATCCGTTGGAGTCGTCTTCGAACAAATCTCTAATCGTTTGTTCCCCCTCTTTTTCCGTCTCAAACACTGCATACACCTCACACGTGTCGACAAATCCATCTTTATCTTCCGAGTTCACAAATAACACCCATTTTCCAGGGTATATATCGTAAAGGTCTTTCATCTTAAATCTTTTGTTCATTTTGTTGCTCCTCTCTTTTTTATGGTTTTCTTTTGTTTCTGGGTTTTGGGTTTGTCAAGCAGTTATTTGAAAATATTTTTGCGATTTTTTTCAAATTTTCATTTTTTCATTTTATCTCTCTGCGACACGTGCAAGCCTACTTTTTTTCTTGTCATTTGTTTTTGGGGAGATTTTTGCTCAATTTGAAAGTCTCTACAAATGCTAAACCCGAATGTTTTGTTCAACTTTTGCTAAATGGTCTTGGGTGGGCGGTCTACACTTCTTGCTTGTTGATTGACTGGATTTCCAATAGGCGCGTCGTCTTCGTCTTCTTCTGGGATATACACTTCTTGATAATTGTTCTCCTTGTCGAAGAAATAATTATACTTTGTGGAAATTTCATTGAAGTATAACTCGTTTGTGCCAGAATCTAAACAAAATTGCCAATTCTTCAGTACGCTTGCCCCGAGAAGAAAATTGTTTTCTAAAACACCTTGATAATCAGCCGCCAAAACTGGCAGATTTCTGATACACAAATCTCCAAAATGTACATAGTTGAGAGTATAGAGTGTTGCCTTATACTCGCGGCTCCCTATAACAATGTTTTGTTTGTGGTTCTTTTCCTTGCCCCACCTATCAGCCATTTTGAGAGTCCACAAAGTGTTCTGGCTGCCCGTGTCAATAATTGTTAGTAAAGGCTTTGGTCTCAACAAAGGCAATTTGAGACCAATACCTAAATCCACTTTATACCTATGCTGAACAAATTTCATAGGTATTTTATACTTAAAAGTAATTTCTTTCATTTGTAATTCCACCTATCTGCCTTAGTTGAAGGATATGTCCCAGTTCGTAAATAGTCATACGCATAACTTTCCTCTTCTTCCCTTTTTTCCATGTAATCCTCAATGATATTGTAGGCATCTCCACCCTTAGGAATAGCCGCTGCTAAAAAACCCTCGTACCCAGGGTACTTCCTATCAAAATATTTTTCCCAACGCAACATAACCCAGTGATGTTCAAACCTATCAAACATCTCGTCTTCAGTCAATAGCTCTGTGCCTGGGTAAACGAGCAAATCTTTTTCTGTTACTACTTTTTCCATACTATATTCCTCCTTTGATTAACTTACTTACACATTTAATTCTACCACGGTTTTGGGGTTTTGGGTTTTAAGTTGATGCCCAAAACCCCAAAACCTCCCAACCATCACAAACTCCTAAAAACAGGCATTTGCACCCGTGATACTTCCACCAAAACCTCTAAACCTTGCTTTTGTGCAGCTACTGTTAAGTGGTTGGCTATAGCAAGCGATATTTGCACCTCTGTTGCGTAGTGCGTGCCGTCTATTAGTGATATTCCGCTTTCTGCCGCCTCTAGTGCAAAGTGGTGGCCTATGTCGCCTGTAACGTATGTGTCGCATTGTTGGGATATTGCCGCTTGCAATAATTGAGAATTACCCCCGCTGCCGCCGCATATCGCCACCTTTTTTACCAAACTATCCTCGCTGCCCACGTAACGAATATTGGGCAAATTTAGCACAGTTGCCACGTGTTTGGCAAAATGCGGCAAAAGTACACCCTCGCCAAAATCGCCCACCAGCCCTAAAGTGGGATAACCCAGACCTGCCCGTCCGTCAGGTGGGCCTGCCCGTCCGTCAGGCGGGCCTGCCCGTCCGTCAGGTGGGCCTGCCCGTCCGTCAGGCGGGCCTGCCCGTCCGTCAGGCGGGTCGGTCGGCTCTAAAAGGGGCTTTTGGTTTTTTAGCTGTAATAATTCAAAAAGCAACTCGTTTACGCCTTGCGGGGCTACATCTAAGTTGGTGTGGGCGCAAAAATGCCCTATACCGTTGGCTATAAGTGTTATTATTTTTTTGCCCAAAACATTATCGGTTGTAATGCTGTTTACAGGCGGAACGTGCCGTGATATTAGCGGGTGATGCGTAACTATAAAGTCAAATTTATTCTGCACCGCCTCTTCTATTACGGATTCGGTTAAATCGAGGGCGGTTAATATGCGGCTAACTTTTTTTGTCCTATCGCCCACTTGCAATCCAACGTTATCGTTTGCCATTGCCCATTTTTTTGGCGACCACGTCTCCATTGTATCTATTATCCATTGTGTGTCCATTTTCATTGCTCCTTTTGCGTTTTATAATTAAACAACTTCAAAACCGTGGGGCGCCCGCCTGCCGGCGGGCAGGCTGCCCCACACCCCGCAAGGAGCGCGCCCCTCCCGCCTGCCGGCGGGCAGGTGACCCGCTAAACTTTTTAGCAGTAACATTTTAACATAACCCATAAATTTTCACAAGTAAATTTGCACAAAATTCATAAAAATCCCACAAAAAACTTTATGCAATATTTATGAGAATTTATAAATTATCACAAATAACCCAAATTTGCCCGATTTTTTGGGATTGTTTAGTGGTGCAAAATGTTGCGTTTGTGGTGCAATTTTTTAGCAATACCAAAAAACCCCCAAAATATCACGTTTTTTAGCAGAAAAAATTTTTTCGCAAACTATTGACATTTATAAATTAGTATTGCATAATTATACACATACTATGCAAAGTATGCAAAGGAGATTTTTATGTTTGATAATGTTGCAATGGTGCTTGGCGACCCGCACCGAGTTAATCTGCTTATCCGTGGAATGTGGATAACCATACAAATATCGTTAGGGGCTGTAATTTTAGGGCTTATCATAGGTACTATAATGGCGGCGTTTAATATGTCCAATTTAGGATTTACGATTGCGGGTAAAAAAATTCGTCCGCTGCGGATAATTGCTTTTGTGTATTTGGGCGTTATACGTGGCACGCCAGCGGTTACGCAGTTGTTGATTGTTAGCCACACAATATTTGCGGCGGTGCGCGGCGTAAATTTGTGGGTGGGAATAGTTGCACTAGGCATAAATAGCGGTGCATACGTCGCCGAAATTATCCGTGCAGGAATTTTATCCATCGATAAAGGGCAGATGGAGGCAGGGCTGTCGCTTGGTTTTAACAAATATCAGGCAATGTTGTTTATAGTTATGCCGCAAGCAATAAAAAATATTTTGCCAACCTTTATAAACGAGTTTATCGTGCTTATCAAGGAAACCGCCATTGTCGGATTTGTGGGTTTGCAAGATATAAACCGAGTGGGTCAGCTAATAATTGCCCAAACATTCAGCGTTACGCCATTGTTTATAACAGCCGCAATGTATCTTGTGCTAATATCTGTGCTAACGTGGCTGCTTGGCAAGCTAGAGAAAAAAATGCGGACTTCCGATAGAAGATAAAGATAGTAAAGATAGATGGTAAAAAAGGAGCAAACTATGGTAATCAGCGTAAAAAACCTATACTTGCGTTTTGGCAAACTGGAAGTGCTAAAGGGAATAAACCAAGAAATCCGCCAAAACGAAAAAGTAGTTATAATTGGCCCGTCAGGTTCTGGCAAAAGCACGTTTTTGCGAACACTTAACCTGTTAGATAAGCCTTACAAAGGCGAAATTTCTATAAACGGCAAGCATATATTGGATAAACGTACAAATATAAACCTTGTACGCCAAAAAATGGGAATGGTGTTTCAGCAATTCCACTTATTTCCCCATTTGACGGTGCTGGACAACATAACAATAGCACCACGCAAAATAAAAAAAATGCCCCCAACGGAGGCGGAAAAACTAGCCAACACCCTACTAGAAAAAGTGGGTTTATTGGATAAAGTAAACGAATACCCAAGCAAACTTTCTGGCGGCCAAAAGCAGCGCGTAGCAATAGCCCGCGCACTAGCTATGGAGCCCGATGTTATGCTCTTTGACGAGCCAACTTCTGCACTAGACCCCGAAATGGTAGGCGAGGTGCTAGAAGTTATGAAAGCCCTAGCAAAAGACGGCATGACAATGATTGTGGTAACGCACGAAATGGGCTTTGCCCGTGAAGTTGCGTCCAGGGTATTATTCATGGACGACGGCACTATTATAGAGGAGGGATCGCCTACAGAATTATTTGAACAACCCAAACATGAACGTACGCAAGCGTTTTTGGAAAAAATCTTGACGCATTAAATAGACTTGTTCACAAACTAAAAACCGTGGGGCGCTGCCCCACACCCCGCAAGGAGCGCGCCCCTTGACCCGCTAATTTTATATGCTTAAAAGCATTTTGACAAGTCTAATAAACGCAAACGTTCCGTCAAAAAATTTTTTGACACAATGCAAAATTAGCAGTATAATGCAAGATAGTGCCAAAAATCGGCACTCAAAACCTAAAATCCAAAATCTAAACTAATAGAGGGAGAAATATCATGAAAAAAATATTTTTAATAGCAACACTAGCAATTATTAGCGTTTTGGCGTTTGCCGCTTGTGCGGACAACTCGCCGACTGCCGCCGAAACAGGCACAGCAATAGCAGCACTAGACCCAGCCGCCGCCGCACCTAGCAATGACGTTTTAATTATGGGAACTTCCGCCGATTTTCCGCCGTTTGAATTTATCGCAGAGGGCGGCGCGGGTAGACACGGGCATTATGACGGTATTGATGTCGCAATAGCCCTAAGAATAGCCGAACGTGCAGGCCGTGAACTTGTTATTCAAGATTTACCCTTTGACGGCTTGCTAATGGCTCTAAATGCGGGTAGCATCGATTTTATAGCCTCTGGAATGACAATAACCGCAGAACGCCAGCAACAAGTGAATTTTTCTGTGCCCTACTTTGAGGCTATGCAATACATAGTAGTGCAAGCGGGTAACACAGATATAACCAGCGCCGCCGACTTAAATTCCGCAATAGTAGGCGTACAATTAGCAACAACGGGCGATATGTTCGCAACAGAAAACCTCGACAACGAGCCAATCCGCTATAACCGCATAAACGAGGCAATAATGGCACTACGGGCAGGGCAACTTGATGCAATAATAATAGATTCCGCCACGGCACTAATGTTTGCAGGTGCAGCAGGCGATTTAGCTATCGTGCGCGACGATGTAGCCTTTGCTGGCGAACATTACGGCATTGCAACCCGCCACGACGACCCCGAATTAGGGGCAATAATTGACGAAGTTATCACCGAGATGACAGCTGCTGGCGAAATCGAAGCTCTGTTTGCCGAGTTTGCCGAGCTGTTCGCAGAGGAATAATGTTAGGATATTGGCACAACAGATACATGGCAAGTATTTTACGGGGCGACGGCAACCAAGATGTCCGTCGCCCACTACTTAACTTGCCCGTGGCTTTTTTATTGCTGTTTTTAGGCTCGTTGTGCCTTACCGCCTTTGTTTTAGTTGTAATACAACCCAACAGTCTTACAAATACCGCTATTGTCGCCCTTATTTTGGAATCCAATGGGCTGATTTTTTTGTATAATTGGCTGCCCGTTGTTTTAGTGCTGTTTGCCCTGTTTTTTTTAACCGCACGGCTTTCGCTTTCTTGTGGGCTGGCTGGCTTAATTTTTATTTTGCCCGCCGTTGTCAACCGCTTTATGATAGAAATGCGCCACGCACCATTACGCCCGTTGGATTTGTTGCTGGGAATGGAATTTATGGGAATTGCTCGCAGTATTAACATAATAATTTACGTGGCTGTTGCACTTGCTTTGTTGCTTTATGTTACGCTGTTGGTTTTGGCGGTAAAGTTCATAACAAACGGCAAGCCACGTGTCCACACCAGAATAACGGGCTTTTTTACCACAATTATAGCGGCTTTTGTGTTGTTCGTTTTTGTTTACGGCGATACCGCTCGTTACGAGGCGTTGCCAATGTCGGGCAGTCCGTTTAATGCGGTGCATCAGTATCAGTCAAAAGGCTTTATTTACAGCTTTGTTCACGCATTGCACCACAGTAGCATCGAGCAACCGCCCTATTTTGACCAGTTTATCACGCAAATTCAAGCACAAGACAGTTTGCCAACAACAATAGAAAATTCTGCAAACACGCCGCACATAGTTATGATTTTAAGCGAGGCTTTTTCGGATATGCCGCTTAGCCCTGTTATTAATTTTGACGGATTTCCGCACCCCATGCAAAATTTTTTGGAGATACAGCAGGAAACAGCAACAATAACGGGCAGTATTATAGTGCCAAACATAGGCGGCGGCACAGCGGACACAGAATTTGACATACTAACAGGCATAAATTCACGGCGGTTTAGGGGCGTTCCGTATGCGTTTACTATGGTAACAAGACCATTTGCGGGTTTTACAGCTACGTTAAACTATTTGGGTTATCGTGCGGTTGCAATGCACCCTGGCGCGGCTTGGTTTTACAACCGCCAAAATGTCTACCTTTACTTGGGTTTTGAGCAGTTTTTGGCGGAATCAGCTTTTGACGGTGCTAACAATATGCGCGGCGGCTATATCTCGGAAGAACACACAATCGACCGCTTTTTGGAAGAGATTCGTTTTCACATTGACACTTTTCCCACAACGCCGCTATTTTTTAAGGGGATAACCATACAAAACCACGGGCCGTACGATAACAAATACGGCGATATTCCGCTAAATTTCAACCTTAATCCCGATTTTCACGAAACAACCAACTTATCCGCCAACGACCAAAGTTTACTAGCACAATATTTTCACGGAATGTTAGATGTAGATGCGGGTTTGCGGCGGTTGGTGGATTATTTTAGTGCCGAGCAGCAGCCGATAATTTTGGTGTATTACGGCGACCATTTGCCGAGTTTTCCGCTGGCTATTTACGAAAGTTTGATTTTGCCAGATGCCGCAAGCGAGGGCGATGAACTAATCCGCCACAACCGAACGCCGTTTTTAATATGGGCAAATGCGGCGGCACAGCCCATGTTAAACGATATTTATTTGGATAATGTTCAAAATATATCTGCGTTTTATTTGGGGGCAATTTTGCTGGAAATGCTGGGTATATCCGAGCCGTTTGCCGATTTTGCCAACACGCTAAAACTGGATTATCCCGTAATACTAGAGCGGGCTTTTTTGGATAATAACGCCAATGTGCAAGTGTTCAACCCCGCTTACAACCCGCAAATTGGGCTGTTTAACAGTTGGGGCTATTTTAGAATTTCTGGTAGATAAAAATTGTGTTACAAACTTGACACAGCCGCCACACTAATGTACTATAGTTATAGCAGTAATCGTAGTAGCAAATATACTATACTCGAATAACTTAAAAATAAACCGACGTAGGAGAAAACGGGCGGATAATATCCGCCCCTACAATGCCGCCAAACGTAGGGGCGGATATTATCCGCCCGTATTTTTTGAAGTTGTTTGGGTAGCACAATCTAAAAATTAGTTTGGAGGACTGAAAAATGTTGAAAAAGTTCATTAAAATTTTTGTGATGTCAACACTATTTGCTGTGTTATCATATACTCCGCTGTTAGCTAGTGGTTCTATAGAGCAAAACGGCTTTGTTTTTAATACAGTAGGTGGACAAATGACGATAACCGATTTTGTCGGTAGCGGCGGTAACATAGTAATACCGCGGCTTGCGCCTGGCAACGTTCCTGTTATTGCTATCGGTGCGGCAGCCTTTGCCGAAACAGCCGTAACTAGCGTTACTTTTGAATCGCCCAGCAGTATAACCACTATTGCCGAGGGTGCTTTTATGCGTTCGCAACTGAACGCTATAACGTTGCCAAACAGCGTAACTGCTATTGGTCAGTTGGCTTTTGAGGGTAATTATAGGTTGACACAAATTGTTTTGCCTAGCAATTTAGTTTCAATAGGGCAATCCGCCTTTGCTAACACGCCGCTTAGCCAAATAGAAATTCCTGCAACGGTAACAAGCATAGGCAATCAAGCCTTTGCAAACACCGCCCTGCAAACCGCCCATTTTGCCCATTCTAACGGGAATTTTATTGCTACAGGAATGGGAACGGCAATATTTAATAATGTTGCCGCTAATTTTGTTATAACGCATAACCCAAGTGCAATTAATTTTGGTGCAAACTGGTATCCGCCGCACAGGGTAATTGCGACTGGTACAACGCCGTCTAATTGGACTTGGGTGCCGCTTACTGGCAACAACATAATGATAACAGGCTTTGCAGTAGGCTCGCCGCTTGCAACGGCAACCCGCATAGAGATTCCATCGCAAATTGACGGGCTTACCGTGCAAGCTATTCAAACTGGTGCGTTTACCAACCACCCTAACCTGCGCGAGGTTGTCATACCTAGCACAGTAACCAGCATTCAGGCGTGGGCGTTTAGCGATAACCGCCAACTTAGAGAAGTAATTTTTACACACGCAAACGCAAACGTTTTAAGCGTAGTAACCAACGCTTTTACGGGCACTCATGGGGATTTTACCCTTATTTTCCCCGCTAGTTCTGTGGGCTTTACAACGCCCACTTGGAACGGGTTTCCTGCCCGTAGCGATGCCCCTGCCACAACGGCTGGCTGGCTTTGGACCCCGCTGTTTGGCAATAATGTTGCAATAACTGGCTTTGATTCTAGCAGCCCGATTGCAACGGCAACCCGTGTAGACATTCCAGCCCAAATTGACAACCGCAACGTACACACCATTGCTACAGGTGCTTTCACGAACCACCCCAATTTACAAGAAGTTGTTATTCCTAGCACAGTGGCGGTTATTCAAGGGCAAGCCTTTGCTAACAACAGCCAACTTAGAGAGGTTCGGTTTGTTCATCAAAATGGAAATGCTCTCGATCTTGCTCATAATTCGTTTCTTAACGCACACGCTAATTTCACGATAATTTTTCCTGCCACCGCAACAGGCTTTACAACGCCCACTTGGCGCGGGTTTCCTGCACGTAGCGATGCCGCCGCTGTTTACGACTTTTTATGGGCACAACTTGCTGGCAACAACGCTATAATTACAGGCGTTAGGGCAAGCACCGCAACCGCCACGGCAACCCGCATAGAAATTCCAACGCAAATAGACGGGCGTGTTGTGCAAAGTATACAAAACCGTGCTTTTGAAAACCTGCCAAATTTGCGCGAGGTTGTTATTCCAAACACGGTAACAAGCATACAAACACAGGCTTTTTTCAATAACAACCAACTTAGGGAAGTTTTTATGACCCACATGAACGCCAATGTAATAGATGTTTCTACTAGTGCTTTTGTGAGCAATCACGCCGATTTTGCCATTATTTTTAACCCCAACGCAACGGGCTTTACAACGCCCACTTGGCGCGGGTTTCCTGCCCGTAGTAGTGCAACTATTGTTTCCGATTTTTTGTGGGCACAACTTGCTGGCAACAACGCTATAATTACGGGCGTTAGAGCAAACTCTGCAACCGCCACGGCAACCCGCATAGAAATTCCAACGCAAATAGACGGGCGAATTGTGCAAAGTATACAAAACCGTGCTTTTGAAAACCTGCCAAATTTGCACGAGGTTGTTATTCCCAGTACGGTAACAAGTGTGCAAGCACAGGCCTTTTTCAACAACAACCAACTTAGGCAAATTATTTTAACGCACATGAACGCCAACACAATAGATGTCTCCACCACCGCTTTTGTGGGAAATCACGCCGATTTTACCATTATTTTTCCTGCTAATGCAAGCGGTTTTGCAACGCCAACTTGGCGTGGGTTTCCTGCCCGTAGCGATGCCACCGCCGTTTCTGATTGGACGTGGACACCGCTTACTGGCAACAACATAATGATAACGGGCGTTCGGGCGGGTAGCACGTTAGCCGCCGCAACTCGCATAGAAATTCCAACGCAAATAAACGGGCTAACTGTACGCAATATTCAAGGCTGGGCTTTTGACAGGTTGCCCAATTTGCGCGAAGTGGTTATTCCCAACACGATAATTGAGATACAAGCCCGAGCATTCAACGAAAACGCTCAACTTCGAGAAGTGCTGTTTACCCACGAAGACGGCTCTGTTGTGGAACTTTCCGCCACAGCGTTTATGGGCAATCATGCCGATTTTACGATTATTTTCCCGCACGGCTCACGGGGCTTTACAACGCCCACGTGGCACGGGTTTCCCGCACGGCAGGGCGATGCCGATGGCGTTTGGGAATTTACCCCGCTAGGTAGCGGCGTAGATTTAATGATAACGGGCTACACAGGCACGGCAAGCGTGGTTGAAGTACCCGCAACAATAAACAACCGTCCTGTGCGTTATCTTGGCAACGAGGTTTTTCGTGATAACACGCATATAACCGAGATAATTGTCCCCGATACAGTTGTGCATATAGCCGCTAATTTTGTGCTAAATTCGCCCAATTTTAGAACGGCGCGGCTGTTGCATATGCAAGCCGATACGCTGGATATGTCGGGCTTAGCGTTTTCGGGCGTTCATGCGGATTTTACTATCGTTTTTCCCGCAGATGCCGAGGGTTTTACAACGCCTACTTGGGTTGGCTTTCCTGCCCAGCCCGATTTAATTAGAGCCAACTGGGAGTACACAGTTTTGGCGGGCGCGGTTACAATTACGGCGTATTTGGGCAACGATGCCGAGGTTGAAATTCCCGACAGCATAGGCGGAATACCCGTCCGAGTTATCGCAACGGGTGCATTTAGGGATAACGACCACCTTATGAGCGTGATAATTCCCGCAAGTGTAAACACAATCCAGCCGAACGCTTTTCACAACTGTATAAACCTGTATTCCGCCACGCTGTTGCACACAAACGCCAACCAGCTAACCAGTTTTTCGCAAGAATCTTTTGTTGGCGTTGCCCCGCATTTTAGAATTATCTTCCCGACTGGTGCAACGGGCTTTACAACGCCAACTTGGAACGGCTATTTTGCGTTGCCAGAATCAGACGACATGACAACCCGCGAGGGCGATTTTGAGTTTACCATTCGCCGCGAGCCTACTCCTGGTGTGCCTGGCGTTACCCGTGATGTTGTGTTTATTACGGGCTATTTCGGCACACAACAAGAACTTACGCTGCCAACAACGCTGGGCAACTTCCCAGTTGTGGGGCTTGGCGATTTTACTTTCCTGCAAAACCAAACTATCCGCCGCATTACGATTCCCGCAGGAGTTACGATTTTTGGCTATTCCACTTTTGTGGGTGCATCTAATTTGGAAGAAGTGGTATTTTTGCACACCGATGCGGCTGGCATAACGCTTAACCCCAACCTGTTTCGGCTAACTTCCGATGATTTTACCATTTTGTACCCCGTAGGAGCGCCAGGTTTTGCAACGCCGACTTGGCAAGGTTGGCCAGCGCGGCCTAACACGCCATTAACGCCGCAACCGCCCGTTACTTTGCCCGATGTAGTAGAACCGCCAACAACGCCAACTCCGCCCACAACACCAACTCCGCCAACAATTCCGCCAGCACCGCCAACATTGCCAACTTTACTTAACCCGCTAATTAATTCTACTAGAACCTTAGATGCACACAGCCCACTAGTAACTCGGGACGGAATGCTGTTAAGTCCACCAGTTTTCAGGCTAGAGCCGTTTGCACCCAACCCGCAATTTATGACATCGTACGTTATGACAAGGGCAATAGCCGACATTTTGGGCTTGGAGACGGAGTTTCACGCCGCAACCAGTTCGGCAACCTTTAGCGGTTACAATGCCCAAAACTCCTTTATCGTGCTAGAACTTACCATAAACAGCCCCGTAATGCGGGTAAACGGCGTACCCCGTGATGTACGTGCGTCCGCTGGCGTTGTTCCCGCCATTTTACGGGATAGTAGATTTTTTGTACCCGTGCTAGTTTTTCAAGAAGTTTTTGGCGTAACTGTGCAATGGAACGCTGAAAATGCTACGGTTACGGTTAATCCGTAACAAAATTAACGGGTAAACGGGCGACCGTCCCCTGCGTATACTTAGGCTAAATTGGAATGGGAAAACGGGCGACCGTCCCCTGCCCGTCCGGCAGACGGGTCGGTCGCCCGTCCGTTTAATCCCCAATGGTTCAATAAAAATGTACGCAGGTCGGTCGCCCGTTCTCCCGTTTGATTAGATAATCATTAAAATTTACGAAAGAGAGGAATTTTCCATGAAAAAAATAGCCCTTTTGCTTGCTTTATCATTTGTCTTGTTTGGCTACAATGGCGAAATTGAGCCAAATTTAGACGTAATGCCCGTTTTAGAAATTGAAGTTGAAGTTGAAAAAATTGAGAAATTTGAAAAATTTGAAAAATTTGAAAAAATTGAAAAAAACGAAACTGAACCGACCGCCGAAAGCGATTTTGACTTTTACGCTTTGCTTGATGTAGACGATATTTTGCACGACATTGATTTTCTTGTGCAAACGTTGGAGGAAAATTTCCCGTTTATGGGCGTTGTGGAAAGGGCAACTGGCGTTGGCGAGCCGCTTGATAGGCTTAGAGACAGCTTGATTATTCACGCACAGCATGGGCGGTTGTATTCTTTTCAGTTTGAAAATCTTATACGGCAGTATTTTCACGATATATTTTTTTCAAGATTGGCTCATTTGGATATAAACCCCGCATATTTGCCCAGTTTAGAAGACGATTTTTTGGATTTTTTTGATTTTAACCCAGAAATATCTGCACAGCCGACAATTATCGAAGAGGGCAAAATTGCTGTAATACCCGTTAATCCAGCGTTTTTCAATGGTTTCGCCGCTCCTATGAGAGAAATGCAGGAATTACAGCGGTTTATTGCACAAATACAAGGCTACGAGCACGTTATTATCGATTTAACGCATATTGGCGGCGGCTGGCTGCACACTTCCGTTGAAACTTTTATACTTCCAAACTTGCACGAAAACGTGTATATTACGGAGTTTGCGTTTATCACAAGCGGCACATTTCCCCAAAATACGCACCAGGAAAGGTTGGCTATGTCAGAATTTTTCCAGCTAATGGGCGGGTCTAATTTTTTTTGGGGGCGAGAAACAGTTGGCGCACTTGTGCCAGCCGCCGAATTTGCAGAGCAGCATAATCTAGTAAACATGAACACGGGCGATTTGGAAAATTTTGCTTACGGCTTTGTAATTGAGACGTTGTTGCGGTCGACAACTTCGTTTTCAAGACCGTCATTTTTTTCAAGATTGCCGCTGTTGGCGGATAATATTTGGTTTTTGATAAGCCCAAACAACGGCTCGGCGGGTGCGATATTTGCAAATATGGCAAAAGAGGCGGGTTTTACTTTGGTTGGCGAACAAACTAGCCATTGGAACAGCGACGGACGGGCGTTTTTTGAACTACCCCGCACGGGGCATATAATTTCAATGGACACATTCTACATAACCGACAACACAGGCCGCAACATAGAAGAATTTCCCCCAGAGCCGCATTATTTCAACCGCCCAGGCATGGACGCATTGCAAACTA
>WRKK01000360.1 GCA_009782245.1 Defluviitaleaceae bacterium
TGCGATGCTCCTTGTCTTCTGGGATAATGGGCGTTCCCGTTGCAATAAAATAGTTGACAACTTTGCAAAAATCGCCCGCTTTTTTAAGGCAAGTCATGGTAAAACGGCACAGAATTTTATCGCCGCCGCTTTTCTGCTTGACGTAAAGCAAACCGCAACCAACGCCAGCTTTTACAAGCACTTCTTCCAAATGGATTGCGTTTACTGTGAAAGATGGCTCGTCTGGCGGATTTACGGTAATTGTGCCGTCTTCGGTAAATTGCACGTTGCCTTGCTGTGGTTGACGGCTCATTGTTAGGTCATATTCAAATTTGTAGGTTTTCATTTTTATACCTCGATATAGGAATTACAAGCAACAAGTCCGCACAAATAGCGGACTTATGTTGTTAGTTGTATGGGATTTTCAGATGCAAAGTCCAATCCCATACAAAACCAGTATATAACAGCATTGTGCAGTTGTCAAGATATTTCGCAAAATTCGCAGAAATATTTTTCAGCACAAAACTACAGGGAAAACCCCAGTATTTTAGCAATACCGATAATTCTTTTCTCGCTCTCCTGCATGGCAATATCCGAGCCAACATTAAGATATGGCGTAATCTCGTGCGTTGCGTCCTCTTCCACCGAAAACAAGCCCAAAGTAACTGAATACTCCCTGCCTTGCAAATATACATCGTCGTTGCTTTCTATTATGCTTGAAAACAGCTTGCCGTCTCCAAAGTTCAAAATTGGTCGGATATACTTGGGCGAATACGATTTGCCTTCAACCGTAAATTCTGCAATGGCTTTGATTTTAATCATGGTTTCCTCCTACAGTTCGTGTTTTATATTTTTGATTGCACTGTTAAAACAAGGCAAATTGGCGGCTGTGATTATTGCCGTCCCACTTTTGAAGAGATATGTATCAATGTGGGTAAAATCCGCCAAATTTTGCAACTTAGCCGCATCAATTTCTACCGAAATAATGGCTACAACTTCAACGTTGAACAGCATATCGGCAAATTTTAAGGTTTCTTCAAAGTTTAGCCCAAAATATTTTACATCAACGCCTAAATTGTGCAAAGAAAATTTTCCTGTTCGCTTTATGGAAAAATATTCTTCAACGCCCACAGCCCTGTACAATTTTGTTACTGGAAAAAAATTGCTCATTTTGGTTGGTTCTCCAGATTATTGCGAATTTTTAGGGATAAAACTTCCCATACAAAACCAGTATATACCGCCATTCCCCATTTGTCAATCCCTTTTGCCAAAATTATTTTGGCAAAACCGCCCAATCATGCTATAATAAAACAAAAACCAGAGGTAAAACATTGCGAGAACGAAAAAACGGAATGGCAAAAACAGACAAGCAAAGAATTGGCAAAGCAATATCAGCTATACCAACTTTGATAGAAAAAATAGACCTTAGAGGTCAAGTATACAAGGGGGACTAGTACAATGAATGCAGTCGCACAAATACATGATATAGCCGAAAGGCTAGATAAACCAGAGCAAGAGTTAGTTTTAGCACTAATGAAAAGGCTATTACCAGACTACATAGCCACCGCCGAAGATATAGCCGATATAGCCAAAGCAAGAGAAGAATACGCACAAGGCAAAACAGTAAACTTTGACAACCTTGATTGGGATTGATTAACAGAAAGGGGAATAAAATGACAAATCTTCGTGAAGAGCAAATAAGCCGAATTACAATAAACGGCTATAAATCAATAAAATCCGCCGATATTAAGCTGGAAAATATTAACGTGCTTATCGGCTGCAACGGTGCGGGCAAATCTAATTTTGTTTCGGTTTTTGAATTGTTGCAAGCAAGATTATATGGAAAAACTTGCGAATACGGAATAAAAAAGGGAGCAAGCACTCTATTTTACAACAGTCCAAAAGTTACTGAAAAAATTTTGTTGCAGTTTTACGATAACGGCGGCATAAATACCACATATAGATTTGGACTGTCCGAGGAAAGTGAACTTATAAATTTGAACCCTACAACAGTTGTTGGAAATTATTGGGATTCTATAGATAAATATGCGAAATCTCAACGCCAATGGAAAATATACCATTGCAACGATACAAGCCCAATGGCAAAAATCAAGCAAGACAGCGACATTGCCAACAACGAAATGCTTTTGCAAGATTTTCGCAACTTGTCGGCGTTCTTGTATCGGCTAAAAAACGATTATCCAAAAAATTACGCTGATATTGTGCAAACAATTCAACTTATAGCCCCATTTTTTGCGGATTTTGTGCTAATCCCACAAGGAGAACACCAGCAATATATTGTGCTACGTTGGCAAGAAAAAGCCTTTGAAGATACTTTCTCCGCATCGCAACTATCGGACGGCACATTGCGGTTTATCTGCCTTGCAACCTTACTATTACAGCCGCCAGAATTACAACCAGCCACAATTATAATTGACGAGCCAGAATTAGGCTTGCACCCTGTTGCAACCACAATTTTTGCGGAATTGGTCAAAAAAGCCGCCACAAACAAGCAAATAATTTTGTCAACCCAATCTGTGGAACTGCTAAATCATTTCGCCGTCGAAGATGTTATTGTGGTTGACAGGGACGAAAACGGCTCACAATTTAAGCGGCTAAACTCCGCACAGCTTGCGGATTGGCTTGAAGATGATTACACTTTGGGCGATTTGTGGAAGAAAAATATTATCGGCGGGAGGTTTGCACAATGAGTCGACTTTTGGTATACTGTGAGGGTGCAACCGAAGAACTTTTCATTAAAGATGTGCTTGCTCCGTATTTGCTAACTGCAAATATTTACGCAAAGCCGATTGGAGCAGACGGTGCAAGCAAATACAGCAAGATAAAAACAGAGTTGACAAAATTAGGCAAAAATGATTCGCAAGCAATAATAACAACAATGTTTGATTATTACGCATTACCCAACGAAACGCCAGGCGTTAAAAATGCAACAGGCTCGCTATATGAAAAAATACAGCATATCGAATCCGCCGTTAATACGGATTTAGGATTACCAAACGTGTTTTTCAACTTGATTGTGCATGAATTTGAGGGATTATTATTTGCAGACACAACCGCATTTGCCGATATTGCAAACGAAACCCAACTTGTAGATTTAGCAAAAATAAGGCAAAAATTTAATTCGCCAGAGCATATAAATAAATCTTACGAAACTGCTCCGTCAAGGCGTATTTTGGGAATTATTCAAAATTATAGCAAAGTTTTGGACGGCACAAAAATAGCAAAAATCATTGGAATTAACAAAATTTCGGCGGAATGTCCGCATTTTGCCGATTGGGTTAAAAATATATCCCCCAAGGAGGAATAAAAATGGCAATTATTGGCATAAGCATAAAAAACGTGCTTGCTTTTCAACAGAATTTCACAGCGGATTTTTGCACTGGTATAAATGTAATTATCGGCGAAAACGGCGTAGGCAAAACAACACTACTAAAAGCCCTTCACGATAGCGAGGATATATATGAAATCAACAGAACAAAGCCAATTCCATCTTTTGGAAAAGAAGAGGAAAAAAGTTCTGTTTCTCTTGAATGTGCAGGCAAAATTGATTATCAAATATACATCCCAGAAAAAGATATCTTGGAAAACGCCAGAGGATTATTACCATTCGTAATGAAAAAAGACACAGCGTTTAGCGATATATACAAAAATGTATTGATTTCAGCACAAGATATACCAACAAGCGAGCAAACCGAAACACAACGCTCGCTAGGCGAAAAAATAAGCAACATAATTGGCGGAACTGTCGAATGGGTTGCAAGCGAGGGAACTTATTACACAATAAAAAAAACAGGCTTGCGAGTGCCTTTTTTACGGGAGGCATCTGGTTATAAAAAACTGGGCTATTTAGGAATACAAATCGCCAGCGGACAACTAGAACCAGGCAGCATACTTTTTTGGGATGAACCCGAAAATAGCTTAAATCCTGCACTTGCATCACAATTAGTTGACATTTTGCTAGAGCTTTCCCGCAGCGGCGTGCAAATTTTTATTGCAACCCACAATGAAGTTTTTGCAAGCTATTTTGCTGTCAACCGCCAAAACGGCGACAACGTTCTGTTTACATCTCTCTACAAAGACGGCGAGGAGATAAAAGCCGATACAAGCCACCGTTTCGACTTTCTTACTCCCAACAGCTTAACGGCAGAGCCTGTTAAACTTTACGAAAAACATCTCGAAAAGGGGCTTGGCAATGATTGAAATTATTGAAGAAAGTGGCATGAATTTTATTGCCGAAAACGCTTTTTACATTGAAAAATCTCCAATATATGCGGCGTTAAACAAACGTACAAAACAAAACGAAAAGGGCATTAGTTCGGTGGAATTTATTCGCCGCAAGGGAGGAAAATTGCTATTTATCGAGGCAAAAACCACTTTTCCCAATCCTGATAATCCGCCAAAAGAAAATCCCCAGCGATTTGCGGAAGCGGTCGCCGAAATTTGCGAAAAATTTATACATTCGCTAAACTTGTACTATGCCATTTTGGCGGGCGTTCACAGCGAATCACAAATTAACAATATCAATGCAAGCGACAATTTAACCATTGCATTTGTGCTAGTTATAAAGGTTAGTCAGCCAGACTGGTGCAGAATAATAGAAACAAAAATAAATGAAACATTACCAATCTACATAAAAAAAATTTGGGATCCAGAAGTTTTTGTAATGAATCACGAAAAAGCCATAGGGCGAAATCTGGCAACCCAAAAAAAGGAAAAACCATGAGCGACTTAAACACCCAACTATGGGCAAGTGCCGACCAACTGCGCGGCACTTTACGTGAAAGAACACGGAATACCCCAGCCATGCGGAGCAATTTGCGGTGTTGCTAAATTGACACGAAGACAATGCCTGCCTGACGGTGGTCAGGCAGGCCTCCACGAAAACCAAAGACTACCACAAATAAAATCCCCATAAACCCCGTCAACCAGCCGCCAGCACAAACCGCAAAACGTGCCCCGCAGTCCGTTGCATTTCCGCCAAACTAATGCCGCCCTCTTTGCCATGCGATTCCAACAAAGAGCCGTCGCCCTCCGTGGCAAAAAAACTTTTTCCGCCTGGCATAAGCAAGTCCACCTGTGCCCGAACCCTGTACGCATCGTTGAAAACCGCTGGAAAATCGGGGTCAATGCCTGGCCGCATCCACCAATCCGTCATAACAAGCCCCGCAAACTGCCACTCGCCGCGCAATACCGTCGTGCATAACTCGTGGTGATAATGCCCGTAAACGCCGTTAATCTTGTTGTACGACGACATTACCGTCCGTGGATTGCTCTCTTTTACGCAAATTTCAAAGCCTTTCAAATGGATTTCCCGCAAAGCCCGCTCGCTTAGCCGTGAATCGTTCTTTATTCTAAAGGTTTCCTGATCGTTGCAGGCGAAATGCTTGGGACAGCCCGCCACGCCCTGCGACTGCAAGCCCACCACAACCGCTGCGCCGATTTTGCCCACCAGCAACGGGTCTTCCGAAAAATATTCAAAATTGCGACCGCACAAAACCGCACGCATTACCTGCAAGCCAGGTGCCAACAGCACATGAGCCTTTTTGTCGGCAATTTCTGCACCGTTTTTGGTCGCCAGTTCTTTTACAAGTTGCGTGTTCCATGTCGCCGCCAACGCTGTTGCACAGGGCAACAATGCACAATAATACCGCAACCGTATACCAGAAGGCCCATCGCAAGCGGTAACGGGTGCAACGCCGTAATCTCGTAGGGCTTGCGTTGTGCCGCCGAAAACGCCAGCATTGCCCAAAACGCCCAGCGGACTGTTCATTATGTAATCGCCACGTGTCAAGCCCTCCAACTCCTCGGCGGTTAGCTGTGCAATAAAATCTTCCAACGAAACCTTGCCAGCCGCAACGTCCACCAACTTGTAGCCCTTATCGCCCGTTTGCGGGATTTCTTGCGGCAACTGTGCGATAATCCGCTCTTTTAGGTTGACCGTTCGCAACGGAACAGGCTCATATTTTTTCGCAAAAGTGCCGTCCGCTTGCGGTGTGGTCGCATCTGGGATAAGCCTGTCAAAAGCCGCTACTGGAGCGGCTACTTCCTGCAACTGCTCGACAACCTGCAATTTGTCCACCGTTACCACGCCGATTTTTTTGGCGGAACGCACACATTGCCCTACAAAAATCCCGTATTCGCCAGGCTCTAGCACATAGGCGGATTTATTGCCCGTTTTGCCGCCGTCATCGTAAGATGCCATGCTCGCCGCCGCAAACGAAATTTCCAAGGTCGTTTGCTGTTGCGGTGCTAAAATTTCAGTTTTTTGGAATGCCGCAAGTGCCAAACTCGGCTTACCAAGCAGTCCCTGCGGTGCGGCGTAATAAACCTGCACAACTTCTTTGCCCGCAAATTTGCCGTTGTTGGCAACTTTTACCGAAATATTAACGTTGCCGTCCTTTTCAACAGGGTTTTCCGCCGAAATCGCAAAATCCGCATAACTAAGCCCAAATCCAAACGGGAACAGAACATCATTTTTCGCAAACGTCTCAAAATAGCGGTAGCCCACGTAAATATCTTCCACGTAATTATTGAACTCCTCCGCGCCGAAGTTTTCGTAGGTTGGATAGTTTTCGTAACGCTTGGCGATGGTGGTTGTAAGTTTGCCGCTGGGGCTGATTTCGCCGTAAAGTGCGTCCGCAACGGCGTTTCCGCTCTCCATGCCGCCCTGCCACACGTACAGCAACGCATTTATTTTGGATTCATATTTTTCTAGCCACGAAAAATCTATGATATTTCCGCTGTTTATCAGCACTACAACCTTGCTAAAGGCAGCTGTTACCAAATCTAACATTTGCAATTCCTGTTTCGTAAGGAAAAAACTTCCCTCTTCAAGCAAGCTGTCCCTGTCTTCGCCAGCACTGCGCCCAATCACGACAACCGCCGTATCCGAGACCGCCGCCGCATTTTTCACAAGTTCGGCGGTCAGCGGCATTTCGGCAAAGTTGGTTGGCCACTTGCCCCATTCGCCCGTTTCTGGCACGTTTTCGCCGCACCATTTGCGGTAAATCTCGCAAAGTTCCTTGTTGTAGCTTGCCCCTTTTTTGGCGGACATTGCAGAAATGCCGTCCATTAGGCTGATTCTGTACGGCGGAATGACATCGCCGCCAGAGCCGTAACCAACGTAAAAATAATCATGCTGCACCCTGCCAAAAACCGAGATGTTATCGTTAAGCGGCAAAACGCCGTCATTTTTCAGCAAAACGATTCCCTCGCCAGCCGCTTTGCGGCACAACGCCTTGTAATCTTCCGCCAATTCCCTTGAACCCAGCACCTGCACAGAATCATTGTGCGTATCTTGTGCCAATAAGTTTTGTTCGTCCATAAAAGTTCCTCCTAGAAAATTAAGTTAAAATTAAGTTCACACGCTCTTAACCACGTGCAGCCACTTTTTCTGCCACATTCGTATTATACACCAAATGCTCTTTATCAGCAAGTCCACCCGCAGTAGCACGGCAATCCAAAATGGCGACAAAAACAGCACAAACCCCGCCAAATAGCCCAGCGGAATAGACGCAACCCACATAAAAAGTACGTCCGCCACCATTAAAAATTTTGTATCGCCGCCGCCGCGCAAAACGCCCTTTGTTAGCACGTTGGAAATCACGTGAAACGGCATTGCTGCGACCATTGCCCACATTAAGCCGTCCAAAATTAGCAGGGTTTCGGGCTCGATGTCGTAAAAAATCAGCAAAATTGGCGTAAATATCAAAATCGCAACGCTAGAGATTAGCCCCAAAACGGCACTTAGCAACAGATATGTAAAGCCCCGTGCCTCGGCTTTTTGCAGGTCGTTTTCGCCGATTGCCGTGCCAACCATTATGCTGCTTGCATTGGACATTCCCATGATAAACACGCCCGCCAACTGCGTTGCGACCATGATAATTGCGTTCGCCGCCGCCATTGCACTACCCAGCCAGCCCCAAATCATGGCAAGTGCGGTTGTGCCGAACGCCAAAATTAAATCGCCGATAATAACAGGCGAACCGATACGCAAATATTCTGGGATAAGCTGTCCGCAAGGTTTTAGCAGGTCTTTCAGGCGATAGCGGACACGTTTTTCTGCAAAAAACAGGTAGCCCGCCACAACAGCGAACTCGATGAACCTAGCAATAACGGTCGCCAACGCCGCACCAGCAATCTCCATGCGGGGCGCACCGAGGTTGCCAAAAATGAACACCCAGTTAAAAAACGCCGCCGCCGCAAACGAGAGAACGCTCGCAATTAGCGGCACACGCACAACGCCGAAAGAACGCCCGATTATGGCTAAAGTTGTGCCTAATCCCATAAAAATGAACTGGAACGCAATAATTTGCAAATAAAGCGCGCCAACCGCAATAACGTCCGCCTCGGGCGTGTAAATTCGCATTATGCCCTGCGGCACAAAAAACGTTACCAAAGTGAATAAAAATGCAAACACTAAAATAATGCGTATTGCCAAGGTAATAACTTGCTTAACGGCGGGAATATCGCCTTTGCCCATATATTGCGATGTCATAACCATAGCGCCGCCGCCAACGCCGAAACAACATATCATAAAGAAAAACACAAACTGGTTGCCCAAAGATGCCGCCGCTATGGCGGTTTCGCCCAGCCCGCCGACCATAACAGTACCCAAAATGCCAACGCCCATGTTTACCATGCTTTGTAGCGATGCGGGTAACATTATGCGCCACATATCTTTGTAGAACGCCTTTTCTTTTATTGGTTTTATTAGTGGTTTTATCTGGATTATTGGGGTTCACGCTCCTTTTTTTGAGGGGTGTATATTTATGCAAATTGTGGGAATTGTTACAATCCATTTTTACACTCAGCCAACCCATATTTTTATTAAGCCGCACGAGTCTAATACACCACCGAAACACTGCCATCTCTGCCAATAGCACGAAAACAATTCGTATAAACCTCAATAAATTCGTATCCTCCGTGTATGGCAATCGAGCGGGCTTTTTCAAGTCCATCTGGCAACGGCTGACCTCTTCTGTAATGCTCAATAATATCGTCGATAATATCAAGGCGATGCACCTCGTAATCCTCGCCCAAATGGCATTTTGACACTATGCCCATAAAATCGCCGTCAAGTTCTATTTCAGGAAATTCTTGACGAAGTGCTTCGATAATTTCTTTGGCTTTGCCGTGGTTGTGGATTTTGCCGCCAACATCTAGCTTGCTTACGGTTTCCATATATTGCTTGGAACGCTGTTTTCTTAATAATTTGTCAATTTTTAGCGGGTCGCCGCCTGCTTTTGTTTCGGTTTTAGCTGTTAAACTTAGCATATAGTCCGTTTCTGTCTTTTGCCTAGTTCCTAGCATTGGTTTTGGCACGTTTTCGTCCTCCTAATTTTTCTAACGTTTCTAATTTTGAACAAACATTTTGCGTGATTTTTGGCTTGGTTTCGCAATATCCTCTAGCCCTATCGGTTTTCCAGATGCTGGCACAGCACGGTGCCGCCCCCAGTTTCTCACATTTTCAATGCGTTCTGGGGTTGTCTGCGAAAGTGGAATAACCGAGTCAAATGCGGCAATTACGCTTTCTTCGCTCAAAACAAAGTTGCTATTTGACAAAGTTGCATAAGCAAGATCGCGCAATGTAGATTCTAAATCAGCACCCGTAAAACCACTAGTAATTTCCACGACTTGTGCCATAAGAGTTTGCGAAAAGGTTGTTTTTAGGTATCGGCGAGCATACAGCGAAATAATCTCGTCTCTTTCTTTTGCGGTGGGCAAATCGACAAAGAAAAGTTCGTCAAATCTTCCACGGCGCAAAAGTTCACTGGGCAATAACGATATATCATTGGCGGTAGCCACAACGAAAACTTGTTTTTTACATTCCTGCAACCAAAACAAAAATTGCCCAACCATTCTGGTAGAAACTCCGCCGTCCCTACTGCCGCTTGTTGCACCCGATAAACCTTTTTCAATTTCGTCAATCCACAATATGCACGGCGAAACGTGTTCCGCTGTAATTAGTGCATCTTTAAGCTGTTGCTCTGATTGCCCAACGTAACTGCCCTGAACAGTCGCAAAATCCAGCCTGTAAAGCGGCAAATTCCAATTTAGGGCAATCGATTTTGCCGACATTGATTTTCCGCAGCCTGGAACGCCCACCAACAAAATTCCTCTGGGCGGCTGTAATCCTCTGGCGCGCAATTCGTCTCTTTTTTCCGCAGTCAAAAGAATCCGCTTTTCATCTAGCCATTTGCGAAGACCCTCCAAACCGCCCACGTTAGCAAGGTTGGAATCCACTTCAACGCGTTCTAAGCCAGAAATATCGGCAAACAGGCGATCTTTAGCAAAACGCACCTCGTTCAAATCGTCTTTTGTGATTTTTCGTTTCGCTATCAAAGCGGCTATTACATTCTGTGCCTCAATCCGAGTTACGCCCGAAAGCATAGATGCCGCCTCTCGTATGTCTTCGTTGTCCCAATCAATGGGGATTTCGGTGCGATAGTCGTCGATGTATTCTTTTATAATTTCAAACATTTCGGATTCGTCTGGCAAATCAACGTTTAGCACCATGCCAAGCCGTTGCAGCTGATTCCAAACAGGGCTGTTGGTAAGTATAATTATAGCACCGCTCGATTCCTCTGCTAATGTAACTAAATCCAGCATTTGCCGTGCATCGCTGCTATCGGTGCTTAAATCTGGCGTTTCTGTTAGTATCAATGTAAGATACTGGCGGCGTTTCATTTGTTCGCTCATAAAATCTATAGCGCCGTATACTGTTTTGTCGTCGCTTACTGCTTTTTCGCTGGCTAAATCGTAAATTCCTTTTGACAAGGTGTGAACAAAAAAGGTCATCGATAAATCTGTTGATATATTTTTAAGCATTTCTAATGTGCGACCACGTTCAATAGTGTTTATGGCTATGAATGGGATTCTTGCCACCGCATAGCGGTGCAAAAGGTCTTTACATTCAGCAATATTACTCATTAAAATTCTCCTTTGATTTTAGTTGATTTTAGTTGATTTTAGTTGGTTTTAGTTGATTTTAGTTAAATCCATCAAATCTCGTTTATTTTATAATTCCGAATAAGTACGCTCATTTTGCCACTTCTGTCCGATCGTGCCGAACTTTCCAAGGAAGATTGCATACGGTCGGCGTGTTCCCGAACAAGGGAGCAATAATGCACCCTGTCCTTTTTGGGAAGTGCGGGCATATCCATTATATCTAGCAAAAACGACAATTCTTTTCGCAAGGAAAGCAACGCTTGCACGATTGCCCTTTCTTGCCCGTTTGCTCTGGAGATTTCTTTTTGGAATTTTTCCGCAGCGGCATCTAATCTAGCGTTGACTGTGTCAATTAGTTTTTTGGCAAAACGCTCGGCAACGCCAGATTGCCAGGCAATTTTGCCTTGTTTTAACGCCGTGCGGACGTTTTCGTCGTCGGTTTTTTGCTCTAGCATATTCAATAATTCCACCCACTCTGCGTAAGTAGTGGGTGGCTGTATCATGCCGCTCATAATGCCCTAGGCTTACGCCTTATTGCAATGACTGGCGGTTCAATGCTCCAATCCGGAAGACCCTTAGCCAAAGGAGAATCGTCAATAATATCGATGGTGTCAACAGTCTCAACAGTCTCAACAGTCTCAATAATATCAATAGTTTGGGCTGTGCCGTCATATTTTTCAGCGGGGCTTTCTGGTTTTTCTGGTTTTTCTGGTATAATTTCTTCGGGTGCAACATTTGCTACAACTGGCGTTTCTGGTAAATAAGGCTCTATTTTAGGCGTTATTTCCTTTGTTTCAGGTTCTATTTCAATTTTTATTTCAGTCTCTATTTCAGGTTCTATTTCGGGCTCTATTTCAAGTTCTATTTCAGGTTCTATTTCAATTTTTATTTCGGGCTTTATTTCCGCATTTTGGGCGGTTTCCATTGTTGGATTAGGAACAGCGGTATCAACATCAGCGGCTGCTCCACAAAATTCGCAAAATCTGCCAAATTCTGGTATTTTTGCACCGCATTTGGTACAAAATACAGTCGTTATCGCCGCATTTTCATTAGAAAAATTTGGAAAATTTGGCTCTATTTCTGCATTTTGGGCGTTTTCCGTTATTGGATTATGAGCAGAAGTATCAATTTCAACGGCTGCTCCGCAAAATTCGCAAAATCTGCCAAATTCTGGTATTTTCGCACCACATTTATTGCAAGTGTCATTTGCCATTGTTAATAAATTCCTTTCTAATTTCTATGTCTGTATTGTCTGTGTTGTCTGTGTTGTCTATGTTTACGCCACTTTTAAGCGGCGGCTAGTATCCGACAGTTTGCGGACGTATTCTTCGGGTTTAATTTGCTCCAGCAGGTTCAAAACTTTTGTGCTTTCGGAATCTTTTTTCGCAAAATATGCCCTAAAATCAACCACTTCGGCAATGACAGCACGGATAATTCCAACTCCGTCTTTCTTTTTTTTGTCAAATTCATAAGCAATCTGTTGGCGGCGAAGTTCAACTGCTTTTTTTCTGGAAAAATGGTGCAAAATTAAGCCAATGCCGCCTGCTATGCCCAACAAGCCAAGAAACACCCAGCCGCCACCGTTAAGCATTGCCAATAGCCCAATTACAGCAACTCCGATGCCGCCATACATACAATATTGCTCAAAAACTGTCATAGTGTTGGCGGCGTTGGCAACGCTTATTTCCCCTGCGACCATTTTCTCAAATTTGGCGACAAGTTCCGCCTCGTTTTTCCCGTCTACAGTGTTATCGTTAAAATTATCAACATTTATCTCGATATTGTGGGGAATTTCCATGCGATTTTTTGCTACAATATCGTTGTAGGCGTTGGAAATCCAATCACGGGAAAGGGCTATTGCAAATTTTTGCGTAGAAATACTGGCGTGTGCGGTTTCGGGTTTCATTGCGGCATCGGTAAGCAGTTGGGTAAAATCTTTGTGTGTTTCAAAGGTTGTTTGCAGCGACTGCATATCTTGTTTTGCACGGTTTTCGTCGCCGTCATATTCAATAACTAGTTCCGTTTGCTTGTATTCCTGGCGTAGCGGGATTTCTTCCTCATCAAAATCTGTTACCAAAGAAGATAGTATTTCGTCAAGTTGCTCCCGCAGAGCCATTCCAGAGGATTGCTGTTCAAAAATATTTTCAAAATACGCATATATTTCTTCGTGAAGATGTGCGCCTTCCATTATTTTTTGCAGTTTAGACCACGTTTTGCTATATTTTTTGAGATAGGTGTATGAATCTCCGCTAAACGGCTTTTTTTTGAGATTTATAGCCTCCGACCACTGGCTAGTTTGTTGGTCTACAAAGCCAGCTTTATCCGCCAGACGTGTCAGCCATTCCTCTAGTTGTCGGGCTACAATTCCCTCGGAATCTGCACCGAGCAAACCCGATGCAAAAGCATCAAGTATGATAACGGTTTTTCTGTCAAGCCTTTCTTCGTCTTGGTTGGCTAGATAGCGTTGTATCCATTTTAGGCAAGGTGCTTTACGTTCGGCACGGCGGCAAATTAAGCCAAATAGCAGAGAAGTTTTTTCGTCGTCGCGTTTTATGGCCTCACGGACGGCTCTATCGGCTAATTCTTCGTTATCGTTAATCCATGCGGAAATTGCAACCAAACAAGGTGCCAGCCAATAGCCAGGAGCGGCTAACATTAGTTCTTCGGTTACGGTTGTAATTGTTTCTTTGCGTACTATTTCCAGATCGTCGGCTTGCAAAATGCCGACCGTGTGTTTTCGCACCGTTTCGTGATGTCCAAATTGGTCTTTTAGTTTATCTCGCAAGTTGCCAATTTTCGCCTCCGCACGAATTAGTGCTTTTTGTTTTATGTCTGTTTGTACAAACTCGGCAAAATCTGCTGCAAGTTTTGCTACTTCGCTGTTAATTAGCCTGACGTTGTCGTCAACTGTGATTACATGGTTATCAATAACTCTAAGATTGCTACGTACTTCGTTGAAACCATCGTTTAGGTTAGCGTTGATGTTCTCGTTGACTCTACTTAAGTTCTTGTTTATTGCGTTAATGATGTCTACTCCATCAGCCATTATACGTTCCTCCTATGATTCTATATTGAGATTTTATTTCCCGCACATAGTATACAGGTTGGCAAGCTGTTTGTCAATAGGTAAAATAAGTTTTGCTAGAAAAATTTTTTGGTGGATTTTGCATATTTATGCAGAATGTGAAGATTGCACAGTTGGATAATTGGAAAAATTATCAACCTAAATTTCCAGATAGTTAAATCGGCTTGTCATAAAGTTGGATATTTTGTTTTGGCGGTCGGTTTCTAGCCAATGTTTGCCGTTTGGGGTTAATTCGAAGTTGTAGATTGCGTTGTTGATGTCTGGGTTGTAGTTGGTTTTTAGGTATTTTAGGACGTTTTCGCCAACGATAAATTTTAATTTAGGAGAATCCATTAACCTAACTGTGATTTTTTCAAGGCGTATCGGCTGCGACGATAACGAACGCACACCGAGAGTCAAATAATCCAAACAAACCTCATAAGCCCTAATCTTGGTATTATCGCCTAATATGGTGGCTTTTTCCATCATTGGCAATGTTTCAAATGTAAAATCGGCTGGAGATTTTAAGCCCAAAAGTTTCATAAGTGGCGGATTTTCTTCGAAAAGTAGCTCATCTAATCCCATAGTTTTCCACAAAGGATAGGTCATATGGCAAACCGTAGCACCTGTGTCGAAAAGTGAAATCCATTCGCCGCTTTTTTCGCCACATTCTAATTTTACGTTGCCGTATAAAAATTTACCTTTGTTGATGTCAATTCGGCAAATAGAGGTCATAAACACCCAACCCATCTATTAACGAAAGCCCCTCGCCAACGCTGTATTTTTGCGGAATTGGTCTAGGTAAATCGTAGTATTCTTGCGGCGTAAGTATTGCCACAATATCGCCCTTTATTCGGGAGTTTTCCGAATGACCATTGATTATTATTAAATATTTATCGTGATATTCCTGCATCATGTCGTCAATTATTACGTCATGTTCCAAAATTTCGTGTTCGCTGTCAAAATTAAACATAATTTTACCCCTTTTCTAGTTTTTGTTGGTGTTTTTGATACATTTCATCGGCTAACGCCCATTTGTATAATAAGAAGTCCGTGTTGTGGGTATCGTCCATTTGCAATGAAATTCCCACCCAAACGCTGTAACCTCGCGGCATTGGTTTAGGAAATTTTATTTTGCTGTACTCCGCAGGAGTTAATATTGCCAAAACATCGCCGTGAATCCGACTATCTGTGGACGGCCTGCTGACCGCTATCATAAATTTATCGGGATATTTGTCTTCCATATCCTCGATTATCACGTCATGTTCCAAAATTTCGTGTTCTCCGTCAAAACTGAACATAAAATCGTCCCTTTCTGCTAACCGTTTTTTCCAGTATAACACAAAATTTGCTGATTATCAACCTAGCAAAATTTGCCAAAATTACGAAAAAAAGTGCGTTCTCCGCCGAAAACTTTTGACAAGGCAGTTTTCATTTGGTATAATTTCAGCATAACAACCCACGAAACGGAGTGATTACAATGAAATACACAAGAGCAGACGAAAACGCCATTAGTTTTCGCCAATACATAGAAAATTTGGAACAGCGGTATCAAGAGGATAGGCGTGAATCCGAGCGACGCTATCAAGAACACATAGCCGCAGTTGAACGCCGCCGCCTAATCGATTACAAGCAACTGGAACGCCGCCGCATAAAAGCCGAAGAGCAAGCCGAAAAACGTTACAACGAAGCAGAAGAGCGCCGTCAAAAAGCAGAAGAACAAGCCGAAAAACGTTACCTTGAATCCGAAAAACGCTACACAGCCGCCGAGCAAGCCCGCATAAAAGAATACAAAAGCATGAAATGGTTTATCATGGGTAGCGTATTTTTACCTTTTTTGATTGCCTTGATGGTCGCACTATTTCCGACAATACAGCAAAATTAGCAAAATATAAATGCACAGCAACCGCAACCACAACAGCCCACAATCGCAGAAACCGCCACAACAGAATAACCAAATCCCCAAAAACCCCCACCAACAAAAAAACGAGTTTTTCAAAACTCGTTTTAGATACACATTTTGCAAATTTACTTCTTATAACGTTTTCTCAATAAATCCGCCATATCTGCACGTTCGGATTTCTCTAACCGTTGAATATACCCCGCTAAATGGGCATCGTGGGCATGGTGCGGGCCGCCCTCTCGATACACCGTCCACATGGGGTCTACGTCTCTGGCAGATTTTTTCAGCATTTCCTCTTGCCAATCTAAAATAATTTTTGCACCTTTTGCACAAATCTCTGGGTGCTGTGCCTTTATGTCAAATTGCTGGTGCGGATCGGCTGTTATGTTGAACAGCATTTCGTCGTCAAATAGCTGAAAGCCGTCCCGTATGGTGCGAATGTACAGCCAATCGCCAAAACGGGTGCTACGCTGGCATACGTGCGCCTGCTGCGATAATACTAGGCTTTCTCTGGTGGATATATTTTTTCCGTCAATAATCAAGCCAGCGTAACTTTCGCCGTCCCAATCTGGGTTGACGGGAAAATTCAGCAACTCGGCTATTGTGGGCAATAAATCAATGTTGCACCGCAAGCCGCTATCTTTGCCAGTTTTGCCGTTTGGCCATTTTATTATCATCGGAATGTTGCAAGTGCTGTGGTCGGCGGTGGCGTGTTCGGCGTATAGCCCCAACTCGCCCATGTTTTCGCCATGGTCGGACGATATTATTATTGCCGTATCTTCGTAAATGCCCTGTTTTTTAAGCAAATCTAGCACTTTTCCCAATAAATAATCGGCGTATTTTATGCCGCAATCGTATTGATCAATAAAATTTTTAACCTCTGCCAAATTTTTTACCGAGCCAGGGTGCCGCGGATATTGCGGGTTTGACCAATCTCCGTGGCCGCCAATATCTCTGGCACTGTGCGGCCCCGCTTTTTTTAGATGTTCCGCAAAAATTTCCTCCGTAATCCAATCGTCCGCTAATGGGATATTTTCAAACGGATTGCCAAATTCGGCGGGTGCACGATACGGCGTGTGCGGATCCCATAAATGCAGGTGCAAAAACCAATCCTTTTTGTCGCTGTTCCTGTTAAGCCAATCTAAAGCGGTGGGCAGTATAACTTCGCCCGATTCCATGCCGCCGCTACCCTCGTTGTAGGTTTCGTTAAAGCCAGCGTTAAACCACCAAGCAGAGTGCCGCTCTGCAAAAGTGCTGATAGATGCCGTATACAAGCCCGCTTTGCGAAATTGGTAAAACAAATTGTTCCGCTCGTCTAAATCTTGAAAATCCCGTTTTGCACCCGTTAGCGGACGATCGGCTGCCGTGCCGCCGTGTCCCACAACGCCGTTGCGTATGCCAAACTTTCCCGAAACCAACGCCGAACGAGACGGCAAACACGGCGCATCGGAACAATAATAATTTTCAAAAATTACACCCTCTTTTGCCACTTTGTCCAAATTGGGCGTTGTGTCCCGTGCGTAGCCGTAACAACCCATGTGATCTGGGCGCAATGTGTCAATGTCTATATACAAAATTCTCATAAAAAAACCTCCTTTTGAGATTGTGAAACATACCCTATTATATTTTGCCGCTTGCAAATAGTCAAGTAAAATTTCCTAGCTAAAAAGCCGATTTTTGGGATTAGTTGAAAATTCAAAAAAATTTCAAAAAAATTTTGACAATCCTAAAAGACTATTGTAGAATGTAATTAGGGAGTGATAAGAATGATTGTCAACGTAAGAACAAACATGATGTCGCTAAATTCTTATAGAAATTTGCGGTTGGTTGCAACAAGGCAAAACAGGGCTTCGCAGCGGCTTTCTTCGGGTTTTAGAATTAACACAGCCGCCGATGATGCCGCAGGTTTGTCTATATCCGAAAAAATGCGAGCCCAAATCAAGGGCTTGGATCAAGCGGCACAAAACGCACAAGATGCAAACAGTCTTATTCAGACGGCAGAGGGGGCAATGTCAACCATTAACGAGATGGTTGTGCGTATTCGGGAATTAGTGGTGCAGGCGGCAAACGACACCAATGCACACGATGCCACCGATGCCGCCGCATGGTCGCAATCAGACCGCACACGCATACAAGCCGAAATCAACCAACTTTTAGCCGAAATTGACGCAACCACAGACCGCACACAGTTTAACACTCGCAACTTAATAGACGGCACTTTAAGCGCCGACCGTGCAATCGGCAGAGAGTTGTGGTTTCAGGTGGGTGCTAACGTGGGGCAGGGTATGCGGCTTAGCATAGAGGCGATAAACGTTGAGGCACTTAGTCAAGTCGGGCTTTCTTTTGCTAGTGCTGTGCCAGCGGGCTTTAGCTTTGCAGAGTTGCGCACCGTGGACACCAGCATTGCGGCGGCTGGGCAAGGAATACTACGTGAAAACGGCGAAGAAATAAGCAAGTTTATCACCGCCATAGATTTTGCACTATCTTTTGTAACCGAACAACGGGCTAAATTAGAGGATTTGGAAGACATAATAGAAAACCTTAACATAGCCGCCGAAAACCTAACAGCCGCAAAATCACGCATACAAGATGCCGACATGGCAAAAGAAATGATGCAGCTAACGCAAGCCAATGTACTGCAACAAGCGGCGTTATTTATGCTCGCCCAAGCAAATCAAGCACCGCAAACGGTGTTGCAGTTGCTGAATTAGGTAAAATCAAGCCACATAAAAATTATGCACAAACTACAAAGACATATGCCGTAAATCCAATGCCAAACCGCTGTGCGTAACCAAAATTTCTTTTAATGTTTGCGATTTTAGCTTTGCCGTTCCCAGATATTTGGCGACGGTATTTTTGTGCTGAAAAATATACCAATGCTCCGTTATGGGGGAAGTTTCGTATAACGCTTGCTTTAGTTTCCTTTCGGGGGGCTTGTTGGAATTTGACCAGACTTCTATAATTAAATCTGGATACCCCGCTACTTTAGTTTCGTCTCGGCTAAGGATATATTTGTGCTTGTCAAACAGCATAATATCGGGGATATAGCTGGGAAGAGAATCCAAATAATCCCTGTCTTTGGCATCGCTTAATTTGATGTTTAGCAGCTCCGCTTTGTGGTTGTCTTCCAAAGAACGCCTGTATATCAAGCCCATGTTTTCCTGTTTTATGAACGGCTTGATTTCAAAATTATTTCCAAAATTATTTCTAAGATAATAAAACAATTCGCCCGTCAAATCGGAATGACGGTTTTGTGGAGAAGACATTTCTGCAAAATATACACCCATAATTTTTCCCCCTTGTTTAGCAAAATCACGCTAAATTAGCCAAAAAAGCCGCTGGCAATTATAGGTTGACAACGGCTTTTTTGATAAATTTCAACTATTTTCAAGCATTTTCAGCCATTTTTAGCCATTTTCAGCCATTTCAAGCCACCCTAAACCACATCAAATCAATATCACAACCAGGCAAGAAAATAAACGACAACGTTCCCTTGCCGACCAGCGGCGTTTCTAGTTGGTATGTGTTGCTTGTGTAATCTTCGCTGGCAAGCACCGTTACCATGTTTACGCTTTCTGCTCCGTTTTCGGGTGCAAATGCTAACCTTATGCTGTTTTTATCCTGCTGGGAGCGGCTGTTTATTTCTATTGTTTTGGCGGGATTGGTAAATTCCATGCTGCTGAACGTTATCGTTACATTGTTGCCGATTTTTTCTACTGCGGTGGGCGTTACGGTAAATGTATCGCCGTAAATTCCGTTGTTTTCGGTAAAGCCGATTTGGCTGTATGCACGGCTCTGTTTGGCGAAAATAAAGCCCTTTATGTGCACTTTTTGCCGCAACAAAAACGAAACTGTCGCAATACCTTGCAATCGCTTGGGCAATTTGTACGTTACTTCCTGGTACGTGTTCCAAATAGAGCCTTTGTCGTACGTTACTGTGCATAAATGTGTGCCAACTTCGGGCATTCCTAGCCAAATTTCTATTGGAAACGGCTCGTGTTGCAACGGGAACAACCACAGCGTTATCTCGTCAGAGCCGTCTGTGCCGAAATCTAGGTCGGTAAAACCTACGTGGCTGTCGCGGTCGCGCAAGGTCGCAACGCCGCGCTCGTTGCCGTTTGTCATTGGCTCGTTGCTAAGATTGTACAGCCCACCCGCCACAAATTCGTAGGGGTTCAAAAATGGCTTGCCGTAGCCGCTTATCGTGAACGGCAACACCGATATTATGCTTGCGTGGTCTCTTTCGTTGTCAACCGCACAACGCACGTATGCCTCGCCGTCTCCTTTTGGCAAAATTTCCGCCGAAAGCCCGTCTTCTGCTACTTTTATTGTTCCCAAAGGGCTGTCAATGCCGTTTGCATCGGTTAGCCGCCAAGTTAGCTTGCCCACGTTGTTTGCGGTCGCATTTTTCGGGAAAATTTCCGCCGTTATCGTAAACTCCCGTTTTGTCAACTCAATTTTGCGTACGGGAATATCCATTTCGTCTAAATCGGCAAATAGTGCAAAATTGCCGTTTTCGGGCTTGGATATTGCCAAAAGTTTCCCGTTAAAAAGCCGCTTGCTGGCACTTTTATAGGATTCTCGGTCGGTAGAATCGCCGTTATCTGTACCCAACAGTTCGCCGTCTGTAATCGTGATGTTTACTCGGTTGTTGGCGTTTTCTACGGGCTTGCCCGAGGCATCTACGGCGATAATATCCGTAAAAACCAACTCGCCAACAGAAGTATGGTGCAACTTTAACTGCACAGCATCGCCAAAAGAATAGCGGAAATCTTCGGCTATAACGCTGCCGTTTCGGGCATACGCACAAGCCCGTAATGTTCCGCTTTCGTACGGCACAATGTAATTTCCCACAAGGTCAATATCCTGCACACCAAGCGATTTATTATTAAGAAACAACTCCACTTTTGAGACATTGGAGCAAACCCGAACATCAATCGGTTGCCCAGCCGACCAATCCCAGTAGGGCAAAATATGCACAAACGGCGTACGGCGGTGGTCTGTCCAGCCAGCCTTAAAAATGTAGTAGGAATCCTTGGGAAAACCAGCGGTGTCAATTTGCCCAAAATAGGAGTTTTTCGTGTGATACGGCGTAGGTTCGCCGATATAATCCGTGCCAGTCCAGATAAATTGCCCAAAAATAAACGAGCGGTCTCTGTGGTCTTTTATGCAATGTTCGGCACTTTTTGCACCCCAACTTGTGGTGCTGTTGCCCAGCGAAGAGCATTGCAGGTCGTCATCGCTAAGCACAGATGCCGTCAGCGGAAAGTGATAAACGCCCCGACTTTGCACTGTTGATGCCGTTTCGCCGCCGTAGATAATCCAATCTGGGTGGGCGGCGTGATGTTCGTCATAAAGATACTCGGCGTAATTATAGCCGACAAGTTTCAGAATTTCCACGCATTTTTGCGTGTTTTCCCAAGCCATGTAATTGGAGCAAAGTGTGATGTGTGCGTGTTCGCCTGGGTCGTGCTGGCGGACAAGCCCAACTAGCCGTTGCAAAGTCAGCAAGCCGTCCACATAATCGGCGTGAGTATCGTAAATTTCGTTGCCAACGCTCCACATTATGATAGAGGGGCAGTTGCGGTCGCGGCGAATCCAAGCGGCAACGTCTTTTTCGATCCAATCCTCAAAAAAACGGGCGTAATCGTACTTATTTTTGGGGCGTTTCCACATATCAGAAATTTCCGACATTATCAAAAAGCCCATTTCGTCGGCAAGTTCCATAAAAATTTTTGCGGGCGGATTATGGGCGGTGCGAATCGCATTTACGCCCATGCTTTTCAGCATAATAAGCTGGCGGCGCAAGGCATCGGGGTGAACCGCCGCGCCCAAAGCGCCCAAATCGTGGTGCTGGCACACGCCGTTAATTTTTATATTGCGACCGTTCAGAAAAAACCCTTTTTGCGGGTCAAATTTAATTTCACGAAAGCCAAACCGAGTGGAAACTTTATCTACAACCTGCCCGTTTACCAATAATTCCGAGATTATGACGTAACAAACGGGGTTGAACAGGCTCCACAGTTGCGGCGAGGTAAATTCTATATCGCCGTGGGGCAGGGTTTTAATGCCCACGCTAAGGCTGTCAACCTTATGCTGAACCGTGTACGTTTCATTTCCGCTAGAAACCACTTCGGCGGCGACGTTGATGTGCCAAACATCGTTAAGATGGCGTTTTGTGTTTATATAAATGCCGTCTATTGCGAAACGGGTACTATTTTTGATTAGCAGGTAGCAATCTCGGTAAATGCCAGCGCCCGTGTACCAGCGAGAGTTGGGCGATTGGTAGTTGACTTTCAGCATAATGGTGTTATCAGCGGGGTCTAGCAGGTTGATAAAATCGGTTATATCAAAATGGAACGCCGTGTAACCGTATTTCCACACGCCGACAAGCTGCGAGTTTACAAACAGTTCGCAATCCATATAAACGCCGTCAAAGCAGAGGATAGCACGTTGGCCAGGCTGCAAATCACTAGCGTCCCATGCTTTTTTGTAGTAGCCAATGCTAGTTTCGTAAAGGTTGTTACTGTCGGCTATTAGCCAATCGTGCGGAAGGGTTACTGGCTGCCAATCGGTAGTTGTTACCGCTAAATTAGCTTGCTGCACTTCTTTTCTAAAAAACCAGTCGTTGTTAAAATTTTTTGCCATTATTTTCCCCTTTGCTATTTTTTTGATTTTTTTGATTTTTTTGATTTTTGCTTTTTTAGTACATTTTTAGTATAACACTTTTACGCCGTTGTTGCAAAATTTAATCAAAAAATTTTTTATGGAATACAATGGGAAGTGTGGGCAATTTTCAAAATTTTTACCCCAAAATTTTTACCCCAATTTTTGCAACAGCCACGTAAAACACACCAAAGAATCATCGTTTTCAATATCGGCGTATTCGTTTTGTTGGCTTGTTACGTAACTTTGGAACAATTCCGCCTTATCGGGATATGCTTTTGTTAGTTCGTTGGCACGGTTGGCTACTGCGGCAGCGCCTGTGGTGCTGTCTAAATTTTCGGCGTTTTCGCTTGTATCGCTGATGTTTTCCGTTGCGATAAGTTTTAATTTTTGGGTTTGCAAAAGTTTATCCCATTCATTTTTGGTTAAATATTCTGCATCGTACTTTGCGGCGGCGTTTTTGCTTGTTAGATAGGCATCGTCTATTAAAATATAGCCGCCGTTTTTCAGCAACGGCAATATTTTTGCAAAAGTTGTACTATAATCGCCCAAAATTGACCCTATTGCACCCAAGATAATGCAGTCATATTGGGTTTTTTCGGTTATTACATCGTTAATGTCTTTTACCGCAAATGTGCATAAATCGGCTACGCCAAATTCTTCGGCTTTTGCCTGGGCAACCGCTATAAATGACGGCATTATGTCCACGCCAGTTATTGGGATTTTTAACTGTTGGGCGATTTTTACTGATACTGCACCTTTTCCGCAGCCTAAATCCAATATAGCGGCGTTTTGGGGCAATTTTGCGTGGTTGCTAATTAAATTTATCATTATGGCTGGCTCGCTGCCTAATTCCCAAAAATCTTGCAGCAGATAGGGCAAAAAAGGCAGAAGTTCCACGCTTTCCGCCGTTAAAGATTTTGCCAAACGGTTTTTTACATCTTCATTTTCTGGTGCTGACATGAATATCCCTCCGCTAACAAACGGGCATTTTTGCCGTTTGTGTTGATGTTGTTATTGGATTATTATAACATATTTCCGCGGCACAAAATAACAAAATAAAATTTTTGCCAAAATTTGACACACCCGCCGCAACGTGCTATAATATCCAAAAGGGGTAATAAAATGAGCAAATTAATCGAACAAACCAAACCAAAGAAACGCAGGCGAATATTTTGGCACGATGCCTTTGCGTGGGGCTACAAAGCCGAGTTCGCCGAAGAGGCGGACAAGCTGGAATTTATTGAAGAGTACGAACTAAGCAAACAAGCCCTAAAAATGGACGTTCTCGTCATAAAAAAGCCGCCAGACGTTACTATCCACAAAAATATAGGCAAAATTTTTAGAGAGCATAACATCACAGAATACAAATCGCCCACGGACAACCTTAATATTTGGGATTACCAAAAAGTGCTGTCGTATGCCTATTTGTACTCGTCTTCTAAGAAGATTGCACCTAGCAAAATTACGCTAACCTTTGTACTAACAATCCGCCCACGGGATTTATTGAAATATTTTAAGGCGGAAAATCTGCAAATAACAGAGGTTGAAAGCGGCATAACTTATGTAACTGGCGGGGTTTTTCCTGTGCAAATTTTAGAGAGCAAAAAGTTGTCCGCCGAAACTAACCTATACTTGCAACACCTGCGGAGCAACTGGACTAAGGAAGATTTTGCAAAGGTTATACAAAAATTTGAAGAGACGAATCAGTTTGATTTTAAGAACATCTATTTGAGCAGAACGTGTGCTGCTAATGAAGAGGTAACGAAAGGAGAGGGATCGGATATGTTATCGGTAGAGGATATTATGATGGAACGAGTCAACGAAAATGAAGCCTTTAGAGAGCGGATTTCACAGAAAGTTGATGCTGAAAATTTAGAGGATATTGTACAGAAAAAAGCCGCCAAAGATAAGACCTTTAGAGCACAAATGTTGAAAAGTTTAGGCGGCGAAGACCCTGAAACGGCTCAAAAATTAGGCTTTACACAAGCAACTCTTGCACTACTTAAAGAGGGTTTTGGTACAAAAAAAATTGCAGAAATGCTTAACCAGCCCTTAGAATGGGTAGAAAACTTAGCAAAAACCCAGCAACCAGACGGCGTATAGCAACGTATGCTGCTAATTAAATTTATCATTATGGCTGGCTCGCTACCTAGTTCCCAAAAATCTTGTAGTAGATAGGGCAAAAAAGGCAAAAGTTCCGTGCTTTCCGCCGTTAAAGATTTTGCCAAAACTTGACAAACCCGCCACAACGTGTTACAATATCCAAAAGGGGAAATAAAATGAGCAAATCGATCGAACAAACCAAACCAAAGAAACGCAAGCGAATATTTTGGCACGATGCCTTTGCGTGGGGCTACAAAGCCGAGTTCGCCGAAGAGGCGGACAAGTTGGAATTTATTGAAGAGTATGAACTAAGCAAACAAGCCCTAAAAATGGACGTTCTCGTCATAAAAAAACCGCCAGACGTTATAATCCACAAAAATATAGGCAGAATTTTCAGAGAGTACAACATCACAGAATATAAATCGCCCACGGACAACCTTAATATTTGGGATTACCAAAAAGTGCTGTCGTATGCTTATTTGTACTCGTCTTCTAAGAAGATTGCACCTAGCAAAATTACGCTAACCTTTGTACTAACAGTCCGCCCACGGGATTTATTGAAATATTTTAAGGCGGAAAATCTGCAAATAACAGAGGTTGAAAGTGGTATAACGTATGTAACTGGCGGGGTTTTTCCAATACAAATTTTAGAGAGCAAAAAGTTGTCCGCCGAAACTAATTTGTATTTGCAACACCTGCGTAGCAACTGGACTACGGAAGATTTTGCAAAGGTAATACAAAAATTTGAAGAGATACAGCAGTTCGATTTGAAAAATATTTATTTGAGTAGAACGTGGGCTGCTAATGAAGAGGTAACGAAAGGAGAGGGATCGGATATGTTATCGGCAGAAGATATTATGATGGAACTAGTCGACGAAAATGAAGCCTTTAGAGAACGGATTTTACAGAAAATTGATACTAAAAATTTAGGAAATGCTATGCAAAAAAGAGCCGCCAAAGATAAGGCCTTTAGAGAACAAATGTTGAAAAGTTTCGGCGGCGAAGACCCTGAAACTAGGGCAAAAGAAAACGCCTTAAAATGGCTGAAAAAAGGTTTTAGCATACCAGATATTGCCAACTTGCTTGATACAACCATCGAATGGGTAGAAACCCTAGCAAAAACCCAACAACCAGACGGCACATAGCACGGAAACAAAAAAACACCACCTAGTGCCCTGCACCGAATTACAGCAAACCTCTCTGCAAAAATCAACTTGACTAACCCGCAAAAATATCTTATACTAGTACCCTGTGCAAGTTTGCAATATAACAACATTTTGGGTTTTTGATAGATATTTAGATTTTTTGGAGGTATTATGCAAGCTATTTTTTCGTTTCTTAATCTGGTGGACAGCTACAATCAGGTGGCGTTGCCAAATTTTTTAGGCTTGAAATCAAATGAAGAGCCAGAAGATGCAACGCTGATAACGGGCTTAGTTGGCTCGCAGAAGTGGCATTTGGCGGCGGCACTTATGCAGCAACAAAACCGCCCAGGGCTTATTGTTACCTATTCCGAGATAAGTGCAAAGGCGGCTTTTGACGATATGCAATATTTTTCGGCACAAAATTGTTTGCTGTACCCCGCCCGTGATTTGCTTTATTATGCGGCAGATGTCAAAAGTGCCGATGTTTCCCGCAAGCGGTTTTCTGTGCTGGCGGCTATTTTGGCTTGTCTGCCGAACGGGCAGGCTTGCCCGTCCAGCCTGTCTGCCGAGCGGGCAAGCAACAACCCCGTCATAGTGCTATCTGCCGAAGTTTTGCTAGAACGCATAATATCCAAGCAGGAACTTGCCGACAGCATTATAACGCTAACCGTCGGCGAACGCTATTCTACGGATAATTTGCTGGCAACCCTCGCAAAAATGGGCTATGTGCGTACTTATCAAGTTGAGGGTGCGGGACAATTTGCCGTGCGCGGCGGCATTATCGATATTTGCACAATGCTAGAAGAAGAACCCGCTATCCGTCTGGAATTTTTTGACGATGAACTGGATTCCATTCGTACGCTAGATGTTATCTCGCAACGCTCGGGCAATAGCATAAAAACCGCCAAAATTTTCCCAATAGCCGATTTTTCTGCTGAATATTCCACAAATTTACTGGATTATCTGCCAAAAGATACTATCCTGTTTTTTGACGAGCCAAATTTTATTGAAACGCACATAAAAACCGTGTGGTCGGAATACGAGGAAAATATTAAATCGCAGCTGCTAAAAACTGCCCAACTGCCGCAAAATATCATGCTAACTTTTGCCGAGGCTAAACAACTGGCAAAAGCCTTTGATATTGTCATGCTGGCGGATATGACAATGCAGACAAGCAGTTTTAACCACAAACCGCCGCTGCATTTTACCGTAAAATCTTGTCCCCCATTGCGGCAAAATCCCGCCGAACTTAAAGAGGATATTTCCTATTGGCTTAACCAAAATTACAGCATTGTCCTGCTTACCGCCCACGAAAAAAATTGCCAGCATTTAGCGGATTCGCTGACGGATATGGAAATTCCCGCACGATATGACGAGCATTTGCGGGAAATTCCGCCAAAAACAGTTACAGTTACAGGCGGAACGCTCTCCACGGGCTTTGAATACCCAGAATGCAAACTGGTTGTTATCACCGACAAAGAAATGTTCCCCCAATTCAACAAATCCCGCAAACGCAGACGGCGCTCTAAATTAGGCTCTAAAATTGACAATTTTACCGATTTGGTTATCGGCGATCATATAGTCCATTACAGCCACGGAGTAGGCATTTTTGCTGGCATCGAGCAAGTTGTAATTGACGGGCTTAGCCGCGATTATCTGAAGATTAAATATGCCGATGGCGAACTTAAAGTGCATACAGGACAAATGGATCAACTGCAAAAGTACATCGGTAACGCCGCTAATTTGCGGCTAAACAAGCTAAGCGGCACAGAATGGGCAAAATCAAAATTGCGCGTAAAAGGTGCAGTAAAAATTTTGGCAAGCGATTTAGTTGCACTATACGCCAAACGCCAAGCGTCCAAGGGCTTTGTGTACTCAAAAGATACCGTGTGGCAATCCGATTTTGAAATGGATTTTCCCTACGAAGAAACGGACGACCAAATAGCCGCAATAGACGACATAAAAATGGACATGGAATCGGAGCGGATTATGGATAGGCTGCTTTGCGGCGATGTGGGCTACGGTAAAACCGAAGTAGCCGTGCGTGCGGCTTTTAAGGCTATTCAAGACAGCAAACAAGTTGCCTATCTTGTGCCAACCACAATTTTAGCCCAACAGCATTACATAACTTTTGTCAACCGCATGAAAAATTATCCCGTTACAATAGAGCGGCTTTCACGGTTTCAAACGGCAAAGGAGCAAAAAACGGCACTAAAACGCATAACCAGCGGCGAAGCGGATATTGTCATTGGAACGCACAGGTTGCTCTCAAAAGATGTCCAGTTCAAGGAACTGGGCTTGATTATAGTGGACGAAGAACAGCGGTTCGGCGTTTCGCACAAAGAAAAGCTGAAAAACATAAAAGCAGACGTTGACGTGCTAACGCTAACCGCAACGCCTATCCCGCGCACCCTGCATTTAAGCATGACAGGCTTGCGGGATATGAGTATCCTCAACGAGCCGCCCAGCGAGCGGCGACCCGTGCAAACGTACGTTATGGAATACAACAAAGATTTTATCCGAGAGGCGATAAACCGCGAACTTTCCCGCAACGGGCAAGTGTATTATCTGCACAACCGAGTGCGTAACATAGTGGAAGAAACCGCCAAATTACAGGCTATCGTGCCGTACGCAGAAGTCGCTTTTGCCCACGGGCAAATGTCGGAGCGTGAACTGGAGAACATTATGCTGGACTTTATAAACGGCGAAATTGACGTGCTGGTTTGCACCACAATAATAGAAACAGGGCTGGATATTCCAAATGTAAACACGCTAATAGTGCAAAACGCTGATTATATGGGACTAAGCCAGCTGTATCAGTTGCGCGGCAGGGTTGGCAGGTCTAATCGGTTGGCTTATGCCTACTTAATGTATCGCAAAGACAAAATTTTGGACGAAATTGCCCAGCGGCGGTTGCAAACTATTCGTGATTTTACCGAGTTTGGTGCAGGTTTTAAGATTGCTCTGCGAGACCTAGAAATTAGAGGAGCGGGCAACCTACTAGGTGCAGAACAGCACGGACACATGGACAGCGTGGGCTACGAAATGTATTGTAAACTGCTAGAAGAGGCCGTCCAAGAACTGCAAGGCAACCAGCCGCTGCCAACCTTTGAAACTTCGGTTGACATAGCAATAAACGCCTATATCCCGACATACTATATAGAAGACGAAATGCAAAAGCTAGAGATATACAAAAAAATTGCCATGATTAGAACCCAGCAAGACAGCAACGATATGCAAGAAGAAATAGAAGACCGTTTTGGCGATTTGCCAAAAACCGTACAAAACCTGCTAGACGTAGCATTATTAAAAGAAAAAGCCAACCAAATAGGCATAACCGCCATAAAAGAAAAAGCCAACCAGCTAATAATTATATTCAAGCACGATGCCACCGTCGACTTTGACAAACTAACAACATTCATCATGCAAGAAAGCGACCAAGCAACATTCAAAATGCTCTCCAACCCCCGCCTAACTTACAAAATAAAGCAAAATTCTAAAGAAAGTTTGGCGTATATTTTGGGTAAGTTGGCGACTTAATTTCAAACATTAAAACCGTGGGGCGCTGCCCCACACCCCGCAAGGGACTTCGCCCCTTGACCCCGTAAAATTTTGTGGTTTTTAAGTTAAGGTAATGACGTTGAAATTTTTCGTTTGCATTTGTGATATTTTGCCGTAGGGGCGACCGTCCCGCCCAGCAGGTGGACGGTCGCCCGTTTGCCCATTCCGATATTTCTACAAATAAACCACAGGCAAAACAGGCAACCGCAAAATATCAACATCACTTAACAATAAAAAAAATTAACAAAATTAGCGGGTCAAGGGGCGCGCTCCTTGCGGGGTCAAGGGGCAGCGCCCTTGCGGGGTGTGGGGCAGCCTGCCCGCCGGCAGGCGGGCGCCCCACGGTTTTTGTTTGCAAAAATTTTTTTATTGCGTTGCACAAAAAAATATGTTACAATGGTTTGTGTTGAATTAACAATATCCCACTATACAAAGGAGTTTTGACCATGGAATTTTTTAGAAACATGAAACTTACGAAAAAGTTGATTTTGGGCTTCTCGCTGCTGTTGGTTATTAACATTACTACTAGTGTGCTTTTGGTTACAAACTTGATTAATGTAGATAGCCGTTACGCCTATGTACTGGAACACCCGTTTGTTAGGTACAGCCTATTGCGAGATATTGAAGTAGGCATACTAAGCACAGGGCGGCTTGTCAATCGGGTTTCTTCTTTTGCTGGCGATGCAAGTACCATTAATGCTTACGAACAGCAAATAGCCCTTTGGCGAACAGAAGTTACTGCCGCATTACAGCGATATACCGAAAGTTTGGATAGCGATATTATGGTAACACCCGAAACAGAAATAGCCCACAGGCTAGAACTGTTTTCCACTATGGAGCGTGTTTCGCTGCAATACATAAACCAACACGCAAACGATGTTGTAGCCGCCTCTAGGGCGAACGATGCCGAACTAATACACGATCTTCTGGCTCAATCTTCAAATTTGCTAGATGAATTTTATGGTAGCTATAGTTACCTTATAAACGTAACCCGCGAATACGTGGAAGATATTGGGATAGACTTAGAACAACGTACGCAAACCACTATTATTGTTTTGTCGCTTTTTTCGATTGTTACTTTTGCAATAGGCTTAACGATTGCGTTGCTTATCTCACGTTCGATACTTAACCCTATTAAACGGCTTATAAACCTAGTCGGCACGGTTGCACACGGCAACTTTAACATTAATACCGACCGCTCGCTGCTTACCAACGACGAAGTGGGCGTGCTTACCCGAGATGTTTTTACCCTTATTAACACCGTAAAAAACGTTATGGTTGACATTGAAGAATTTTATCGGCAATTCCACGTGCTGGGCGAATTTGACTATCAAATGGACGCTAACAAATACCAAAATGGCTACAAAGATTTAGTTACTAACATAAACTCGCTTACTAAATTGTTTATTTCGGATATGCTGAAAGTTGTGCACGTCATCGAGCAAATAGTGGCGGGCGACTTTAATATTTCGCTAGAACGCTGGCCTGGCAAAAAAATTCTTGTAAACAACACATTCGATGCCTTGAAAAAAAATCTGGAAGACGTGGAATCTACCATAAATTCCATTATCGAGGCGGCAAGCCAACGGGGCGATTTAAGTTTTAGTGCAGATGCCAGTAAATACGACGGTAGCTGGAGCAAAGTTATCGCTGGGCTTAACGGCATAGTAAAATCCATAAACGCACCAGTTGTGGAAATTCGTGATGTAGTTTCCAATATTTCTGAAGGAAAATTTGACAAAAAGGTTACGGGCAACTATAACGGCGACTTTTTGGCTATTTCTAGCGATGTTAATAATATCGTGGATATACTTTCAAGCTATATTTCGGAAATATCCAACATATTGGGGCAAATATCCCAAAACGATTTAACGCACTCCATAACACGGGAATACGCTGGCGATTTTTACGCAATCAAAGAATCCATTAACCATATTTCCACCACGCTTAACCGCACTATTGCCGAAATATCAACTGTTTCGGGGCAAGTGCTAAATGGTGCAAAACAAATATCCGCAAGTGCCAATAGTTTAGCGGAAGGTGCAACCGAGCAAGCAAGCTCCGTGGAAGAACTAAACGCATCGATAGACTTGATTAATGAGCAAACCAAGCAAAACGCCGATAACGCCGATAACGCCAGCCAATTATCCAATAAATCCACCAAAAACGCAACCAGCGGCAACGAGGCAATGACACAAATGTTAGATGCAATGGCTCAAATTAAGGATTCTAGCACAAGTATATCCCGCATTATTAAGGTTATACAGGATATAGCATTTCAAACTAACTTGCTATCTCTTAACGCCGCCGTCGAGGCCGCCCGTGCTGGCGAACATGGCAAAGGCTTTAGCGTTGTAGCTGAAGAGGTTCGCAGCCTTGCCAGCCGCACCCAAGCCGCCGCCACCGAAACTACAGGCTTAATAGGCGATTCCATTGACAGGGTTGACAGCGGTTCTGTTATCGCAGAAAGCACCGCCGAGGCTCTTAACTTGATTGTGGCAAACGCTACCGAAGTTATGCACATTATACAAAATATCTCCAACGCCTCCCGCGAACAAGCCGAGGCCATCGACCAAGTTAGCGTTGGGCTTGGCCAGATTTCTTCCGTTGTGCAAAACAATTCGGCTGTATCGGAAGAAACCGCCGCCGCCGCCCAAGAACTTAACTCGCAAGCGGAAGTGCTGCAAGAACTAGTTTACGCTTTTAAGCTGTAACCCGCCAACATAACAATGACTATGACAAAAAAAATACAACAGCCGCAAAAAAAATTGTTAATCGATAGTTGCGAAAACTCGGTGCGTATGGCTTGTTTAACCGATAATAAACTAACCGAAATTTTTATTGATATAAAAAACGATATAAAAACCGACACAAAAAACGATACAAAAACCGACACAAAAACCAGCATAACAGTCGACGAAACCAGCCAAAAATCAATAGTTGGCAACGTTATATTAGGAACGGTAAAAAGAATTTTGCCCAGTAGGTTTGCTTTTATAGATATTGGCAGCGAAAAAAACGCTTTTATGAATTTAGAGGAGCATCATCGGCTTAATCTAGGCGAAAAAATTATTGTTCAGGTTACAAAAGATGCAACGGGTACTGCGATGACGGCGAAAGGCGCAAAAGTGCAATCCACAATCCGCCTAAAGGGGCGTTTTGTAATATTACAGCCGTCCCAAGACTGCACGGTGGGCGTGTCAAAAAAAATTGCCGATGCCACCGAACGCAAACGCTTACGCAAACTTGCCCAAAAGCTGTTGCCTGTTGGGTTTGCTTGCGTGTTGCGCACCCAAAGCACCACCGCAACCTACCAAGACATACAAGCCGAATTTGCCGCCCTGCAAACACTACATACCAGCATTGTCCAGCAAGCACAAACCGCCGCCGCGCCAAAATTGTTGCACAAAGAAGAATTTATATATAGCGACCTTTTAACCGACGAACTACAGCAAATTATCGTGAACAATGCGGCGGAATATTCCGCTTTGCTGGCAAAAATGCCGCAATATGCACCAAAAATAAAGCTATGGAACGCAGAAACTAGCCTGTTTGCAACCTACGGAATAGAGCACCAAATAACGCAAGCACTAAACCGCAATATTTGGCTAGACAGCGGCGGTTTTGTTACGTTCGATCCTGTAGAAGCTTGCGTTGTTATCGATGTTAATACGGGCAAATATTCTGGCAAAGGCGGCTACCGTGAAACTGCACTAAAAATCAACCTAGAGGCGGCGGAAACCATCGCCAGCCAAATTGCATTACGCAACCTTTCTGGGATAATAATAGTGGATTTTGTGGATATGCCAAGCAAAACCGACCAGCAAAAATTACTAGAAACTTTCAAAACAGCACTAAACCAGCTACGCATACCGCCAACCGCCGTTAGCATGACCGATTTTGGGCTAGTACAAGTAGCCCGTCGCAAACAACGAGAACCATTATATAAACTTTTGCAAACATCTTGCCCTTGTTGTAACGGGCTGGGCAGGGTAACTAAAATAAATTAAACCAAACTAGCAAAGGAGAGTTTTTTATGAGATTAGTAACCAGAGCCGATTTTGACGGCTTGGCTTGTGCCGCTATTTTAGCCGAAGTGGGAATAGTTGACAGCCTAAAATTTATCCACCCAAAAGATTTACAAGACGGCAGCGTAGAAATTACCGACAGAGACGTGCTGGCAAATGTGCCTTATGCACCTGGCTGTAATATGTGGTTTGACCACCATTCTAGCGAAGAAGAGCGGTTAGGCTTTAACTTTAATTTTGAGGGCGAAAGCCGTGCCGCACCTAGCTGTGCCAGAATAGTTTACGAATATTACGGCGGACTTAAAACAATGCCGCAGTTTGAAACCATGATTGCCGCCGTCGATAAAGTTGATGCAGGGCTTTTAACACAAGAAGAAATCATCGACCCGCAAGGCTGGGTATTGCTCGGCTTTATTATGGACCCGCGCACGGGCTTTGGGCGGTTCAAAAATTTTAAGATGAGCAACTTTGACCTTATGGAGCGGCTTATCCAAGATTGCCGCACAATGAAAATAGAGGAAATTTTAGCATCGCCCGACATAGTAGAACGCCTGGAAACGTACCACGAGCAAACCGAACTGTTCAAAAACATGATATTAAAGCACACCCGCATCGACTGGGAAGTTATAATTACCGATATTCGCGGCGTAAGCCCAATTTACACGGGCAACCGTTTTCTAATTTACAGCTTGTTCCCAGGGCAAAATATCTCCGTGTGGATTTCGGACGGTAAAGATAAGGAAAATATATCTATTGCGGTGGGTTACAGCATACTTAACCGCACGGCACGGGTTGACGTTGGCGGTCTTATGCTAAAATACGGCGGCGGCGGACATTTTCGGGTTGGCACTTGCCAAGTATCCCACGAAAAAGCCGACCAAATAGTATCCGAAATAATAGAAGAAATAAAAGAACAAAACCGCCGCGAAGACTTAAACGAATCTGAAATGACCGACCTGTTAGACGATATTGATAGCTTGCTGGCGGATATTTAGCGCGGCTAAAAACGGGGTTGAAAAGGTTGAAAACACGGGCTGTTGCAAATCACAAAAATGGTTTGCAACAGCCTGTGCAATTTAATTTTGCGAAAAAGGAGACTAACATGAACCAACTTATTTTGGTATTAGATTTTGGCGGGCAGTACAAGGAACTAATAGCGCGAACAATCCGCAATTTGAACGTATACGCCGAAATACACCCAGGAAATATATCCATAGAAACGATAAAAAAAATGAAACCGATTGGCATTGTTTTAACGGGTGGGCCGCAAAGCGTTAATGCGGAAAACGCTCCAAAGGCGGATAAACAGCTGTTTAGCTTGGGCGTTCCCGTGCTGGGGATATGTTACGGTATGCAGCTGATGTGCAAAACGCTAGGCGGCAGCGTTGCAACGGACGGCAACGGCGAATACGGCAGAATAGCGGTGCAAGCTGAACCGCCTAGCCAACTTATGAAAAACGTACAGAGGCAATTTACCGCACTAATGAGCCATTCTGATGCGGTTACGCAACTGCCGAGCGGGTTTATCGCCACAGCCGCCACCGAAAAATACATCGCCGCTTGCGAAAACGCCAGCCAAAAGTTATACGGCGTGCAATATCACCCAGAATCAGCACACACAGACAACGGGCGCGAAATTATGCGCAATTTTTTATTTGACATCTGCGGTGCGGCTGGCGATTACAAACTGGACGACTACATAACAAAAGAAGTGCAAAAAATCCGCCAAACAGTAGGCACGGAAAAGGTTTTGCTGGCACTTTCTGGCGGTGTGGATTCTTCTGTTTGTGCGATGTTGCTGGCAAAGGCTATACCCAGCCAACTTTATTGCATTTTTATCGACCAAGGTTTAATGCGGCTAAACGAGGGCAACGAAATAGAACAGGTTTTCAGCCAGCAACCGCAACTAAATTTTATCCGCATAAACGCCAAGGAGCGTTTTTTGGCGAGACTAAAAAATATTACCGAGCCAGAAACCAAACGCAAAATTATCGGCGAAGAATTTATTAGGGTTTTTGAGGAGGAAGCCCAAAAATTGGGTAATATAAAATTTTTGGCACAAGGTACGATATATCCCGATATTGTGGAATCTGGCGGCGCACACGGGGCAACTATAAAAAGCCACCATAATGTCGGCGGCTTGCCCGAAAACCTTAACTTTGAACAGATTATCGAGCCGCTATCGGGCTTGTTCAAAGACGAGGTGCGAATTTTGGGCGAAAAACTGAATCTTCCCGCAACAATACTTAAACGTCAGCCGTTTCCTGGGCCAGGGCTGGCTGTACGCATAATCGGCGAAATTACCGAAGATAAGCTAATCACGTTGCAAAAAGCCGATGCTATTTTTAGGGAAGAAGTTTTGAAAGAAGTGGAAAAATCGGAAAAAACAACTTTACCAAACCAATATTTTGCGGTGCTAACAGATACTTATTCCGTTGGCGTAAAGGGCGACGACCGAACCTACAACCCAGTTATAGCACTTAGAGCAGTAGATACAGCAGACTTTATGACCTGCGAATGTTCCGAACTGCCGCTAAAAATGCTAACGCACGTGGCACAACGCATAACAAACGAACTACCAGCAGTAAGCCGAGTGGTATATGATATAACATCAAAACCGCCAGGCACTATAGAGTGGGAATAGTTACTAAATTTGTGAACAGGCGTATATTGCGGGATGTACGCCTGTTTGTTTTTTTTGTGGTATTGTTTTGGTATTTTTATTTTTTTGGGGAGGGTTGCGAAAATTACTGCAAAACAGGGTGGACAAACGGGGGTGGACAAACGGGGGTGGACAAACGGGCGACCGAGGACGGTCGCCCGTTTATCCCCAACCATTACGCCCGTCCCCCCCCCCCC